>CAZPPY010000008.1:0-1615 GCA_964588575.1 uncultured Candidatus Saccharibacteria bacterium | reverse complement strand
TCGATTGGAAGATGGCGCGAGCAGCGAAAACGCCGACTGAAATTAAGCCAAGAATGATGAGTCCGGCAAGGGCTCGCAACCAATAATGATGTCGGGACCGATGGCCCAGTTGATACATAGTAATTTTTACATTTCTATGCAATATCATTATAGCGCCGCGCTACTACTTTTGTACAAGGCGTTTCTTAAGCGCATTTAGCCGCGGCTGGAAGCTTTGCGCCGCCGCGTCAAGTCCCAATACCTGCAATGCCGCAACCAGCACATACAGCTTATCTACATCCGGTAGTCCAGTAGCGCCACTGTTCTCTGCAAGCACAAACGCATGCTCAACCTTTTGCACCAGCCATTTCTCTTCGGCCGGTGCAACCTGGTTCGTGGTGATCGCCATATCTTCAGATGGATGCGTGAGTTCCAGTGAACGCGCCGAATAATCACGTTTGCGCAAATGGCCGCGTTTGATCAGACTGCGAACATGCAGGGCGACGGTGGCAACAGAGGTATACCCGAGGCCGGCCATGATTTCCCGGTAACTCGGACTGTAGCCGTGCTCGGCAATAAAATTACCGATGAACGTCAGAAGTTCCCGCTGTTTTTTCGTCGGACGTACAAGGGCAGGTAACGGTGTTTGTTTTTCGTTCATGCCTTCTATGGTATACCGTTTCGGTCGTAACCGCTACTGCTTGCATATGGCCAATGGTTGCATTACATCTTTGAGATGTCATCGAGATGAGGCAACCGTGTGGCATATGCCAGCGCTGCCAGGCCCCACCAGATGTACGCAAGCGTGTCGACGGCCCAGACATGGCTGAACAGGCCGATACAACTGATGCCGATCAGGCTAGCCAGCAACCCCGCCGCCAGTGCGTCATCCCGCCGCCGCCATAGCGAGCGTGCAATCAGAACGTTGATCATCACGAACACCGCCAGGCCGATCCAGCCCGTCTCCTGCCCGATTTGCAAAAAGTAATTTTCGGCAATCCTGCCAGGGTGACCGGTGTTGTACAGTGACGCCGGTCCCGCCGTTCCCGGCCCGCGGCCAAACGGTTCGCGCACTATGTCGTCAATACCCGTACGGAAGGCGGCAACATGTCCCTCGTTAGACGTTGTCTTAACGACGGAGTTGGTTTGCGTATGAAAGAAGATGTTTTGAAATGTCGTGTCGTTGCGAAGCCCACACACCGCACCAGCACCGCCGACCACCACCACTGCCGCCCCAACCAACACCGCCAGCCGCGTCCGCTGAGCGCGGATACTCACCCACAAAAGCGCTGCCATGCTTACGGCCAGGCCAACCCAGGCACTGCGTGAAAACGTCAGAATCAGGACAACGGCGCCAAGTAGGAGGATAAACAATACCAACGCTGCAGAGTATTTCCACTTGCTCAGTGTCTTCGTCCGGCGCCGCACAAGCAGCGCTGCCAGCAGACTCAGGATCATCACCATATACGCGCCGAGCGGGTTTGCACCGCGCAAACTCGACATGATCCGGATATATGCTATGTTGTGGTTGATATCCTCGTAGGGGAAAATAGTCGCCGCACTGTAGCCAAAGTGTTTCATAACATCGTAGGGAAGCACAAAATCCTGCAGCATGCCACAGATCCTGACGGCTACC
>CAZPPY010000007.1:2761-19124 GCA_964588575.1 uncultured Candidatus Saccharibacteria bacterium | reverse complement strand
GGCGACGGGAATCGGCTGGTTAATGCCGTTTCTGAGCGAGCAACTGACCGACGTGCCGATCAATGAGCGGCTGCTGCAGGACATCGTCGCATCGCCATACCACGAGCAACTGGTTGCGCGACTAGACGGCATCATCGTGGGCGCTGTCACATTAAACCTGCTCATGGGCCCGGCCGCCGGCCGTGAAGGCTACCTGGAAGACTTCGTAACCGACCCAGCGGTACGTGGCCGCGGTATTGGCGACCGCATCTGGCAGGAAATGATTGCCTGGTGCCGCGAGCGAAACATTAACCTCAGTTTTACTTCACATCCACGCCGCGATGCCGCACAGCGATTTTACCGCAAGCATGGCGCCGAGACACGTGATACGACCGTATTCTACGTTCCCATCACCGAGCACAAAACCTAAGGACACGTATGATGATCATTGATAACCGCACCGTTGCCATCACCCACCCTACCAAACTCATGTTTCCGGATGATGGCGTGACGAAACGTCAGCTCGTCGAATACTATGCCAAAATTTTTCCTTACATGGCGCCATTTTTGAGTGACCGGCCGCTCGTGCTCGTGCGCTACATCGAAGGCATCAATGGCGAAGGGTTTTATCAGAAAGAGGCGGGTACATATTTCCCTGGCTGGATCAAGCGGACACCAGTCAAGCTGGTCCAAGGCGGCACCGAACACCTGGTTGTGGCTGACTCGGCAGCAACGCTCGCTTATCTCGCCAACCAGGGAACCATTACCTACCATATATGGTCATCAACCACGCATGCCTTGCATAAGCCAGACACGATGGTATTTGACCTCGATCCCAGCGACAATGATTTTTCGAAAGTCCGTATGCTAGCACACATATTGAAAGGCACGCTTGAAGATGGCCACGGATATCATACACGCCTCATGACCACCGGCTCCCGCGGCCTGCATATTCTTATTCCTATTGCACCAAACCGTGATTTTGATGCGGTACGCGACGAAGCCCGCGCGATTGCTCAGGAAGTCGCCGCCGTAGCTCCTGATATTGCAACGGTTGAAGCGCACGTAGCAAAGCGCGGCAAACGAGTATATATCGACACGACACGCAACGCCTACGGCCAAACCCACGTTGCGCCATATTCATTGCGTGCCCGCCCGAGCGCACCGGTCGCCACACCGCTTGAGTGGACGGAGCTAACCGACGAATTAGACCCTCAAAAATACACTATACACACCATACTTCGCCGCCTCGCCCATAAACCGAATCCATGGAACATATAGACAGGCCGGAAATGGCGGATATATTTACCTACGACCCTGATATACTCGGCAGCAAAGGGCTGATCTTTATTGGCGATAAGCTGCTGGTATACCGCCGGGACACCAATACATCATTCTTTCCACTCTACCTTGATTTCCCCGGCGGCGGCGCTGAAACAGATGAAACGCCATTCGAAACGTTCGCGCGGGAACTCTGGGAAGAGTTCCGGCTGACGATTCAGCCCGAAGACGTATATTACTGGACGCGATATCCAGCCGGCCAACAGGTCGGCAAATACGGCTACATGCTGGCAGCCCGTTTTCCAGCGGAAACCACGAACGATATTGTGTTTGGCGACGAAGGGATAAACTGGCAGCTCATGACGGTGGATGAATTTTTGCAACGCGAAGACAGTTGGCCCGTTTTGAAAGAACAGACAACCGCCTACCTGGCCGCCATGACTGCTTAATTACTCTTGCGGCGCGCCGGGCGGTAACAGCGGCATATTGGGCAAATACGTATGGCGCAGTATGGTCTGTTCTAGGACGCTGAGCAGCCGCTGCGCCTGCTCGTAACTCATACCGATCCGAGCAATAGGGACCGGCATTTGCGAAGCAGATTGCACGCCATCCTGCAGAAAATTCATAACCAACCCGCCATCATTGGCCGCAATTGACACACCGTCGCTATACAGAACCCGGGCGTCAAGCGCAACCAGCACCAGTGCGGCTTTTGACGATAAGTCACTCAGTGTTTCGCGCGGCTCAGTCCGGCTGAAGCCAGCCCAATCCCACAGCTGCATTGCCTCGTGCTCACGCAGTGAAAAATAACTGATGAGGAGCGTCAGAATATCCTCACTCGGGCGTTCCTCGCCACGCTCAATGCGTTCCAGCATTTCGACTTCAATCTCGAGCGCACCCGATACTTCAGCAAGAGTTTCTTTTCGTGTCTCCCGCAAGTGCTTCAGATGTTCGCCGAGCACACTATAGGGGGTTTGACGTTTCGGTCCGTGCATATTAATCAATAGTACCGCCATCTCCACGCTGGAGCAAGCATGGGCGATTATCGCTTACGCGCTATACTGGATGGTATGATTCCACGCGCGAATGTCAGCCTCCGTGATTATTCCACCATGCATCTCGGCGGCAATGCTGCATACCTAACCGAAGTCGGTGACCGGCAGGAACTAGTCGCCGCAGTAACATGGGCGGCGGAGCGGCAGCTGCCGGCCATTATGGTTGGTGGCGGCAGTAACATTATTTGGCGTGACGAGGGATTCTCCGGCCTGGTTATCGTAAACCGGATTATGAGGTATGAAGATTTCAACGAAGATGGCGTCAATCACTACATCACCGTTGGCGCCGGTGAAAACTGGGATTCGGTTGTTGAGCGGAGCGTTGAGGCCGATCTTTCCGGCATTGAAGCACTGAGCCTCATACCCGGCACCGCCGGCGCGACGCCAGTGCAGAATGTCGGCGCGTACGGGCAAGAAATCAGCAACGTACTGGTAACAGTCGAAGCGTACGATGCGGTAGAGCACCAATACGTGACAATTGCCGCGACCGATTGCGCGTTCGGCTACCGCACCAGCCGTTTCAAAACAGCTGACAAAAACCGCTTTTTTATAACTGCTATCACGCTTCATTTGATAAAACAAAATCCGCAGCCGCCGTTTTACGCCAGCGTCGACGCGTACTTCAAAGAACGCGGCGTCACGACCTACACGCCGAAGGCACTCCGGGAAGCCGTCGTAGATATTCGCCGGCAGAAACTTCCTGACCCGGCACGCGTTGCGAACAACGGCTCGTTTTTTTCGAACCCGGTGATTGATGAGAGCGCGCTGACACAGCTGGTTGCGGACTATGGCGACATGCCGCATTGGCAACTCGGGCCCAACCGCATTAAGCTGGCCGCCGCCTGGCTTATTGAACAGGCCGGTTTCAAGGACTTTCACGATCCGGAAACCGGCATGGCTACCTGGCCGAATCAGCCGCTGGTGATCGTAAACGAACACGCCCAAAGCACCGCGGACCTGCTTAAATTCCGCCAGCGCATTCTAGATGCTGTCAAACAGCGCTTCGGCGTGTCGCTTGATCAAGAACCGGAAATTCTCCCGTAAATTACTTGTCGCTCGGCAATGGGAACTGGAGCGCGAACGTACGCACTGCTTCGCGCAGGCTTTTGAGTTTTGCTTCGTCGTCCCGATGCTCGATCGCCTGCCGCATCCACTCGGCGATTTTGGCCATGTCTTTTTCAACCAGCCCGCGCGTGGTAATTGCCGGCGTGCCCAAGCGGATGCCGCTCGGCCGGAACGGCGGCAGCGGATCGTCTGCAACGGCGTTTTTGTTGAGCGTTAAGCCTATTTTGTCTAACACTTCTTCCACAACTTTTCCGTCCAGGCCGAAGCCTGTATATACATCAGCCAAAATGAGGTGATTGTCGGTCCCGCCGGTTATCAGGTGAAAACCTCGCGTTTGCAGTTCGTCCGCAAGGGCCTTTGCATTTTTCAGAATTTGCGCCGCATACACTTTAAACTCCGGCTGCATTGCTTCGCGGAATGCGACTGCTTTTGCAGCAATGATGTGCATCAGCGGGCCTCCTTGCGTGCCTGGAAACAATGTACGGTCGATGAGCGTTGGAATATTTTCAATCGTTTTTTCAGGTGCTTTCAAGGGATTGCCGACAACGCCCTTGGATACAATCAAACCACCGCGTGGCCCGCGTAACGTTTTGTGTGTCGTCGAGGTTATGACATGGAAGCCATAGTCGAGCGGATTCTTGGCCACGCCAGCGACAATCAGGCCGGCAATGTGCGCCATGTCAGCCACTAAAAGCGCGCCAACCTCATTACCAATTGCTGCAAATTTTGCATAATCCAGCTCGCGTGGATAAGCACTGAAACCGGCCAGGATAATCTTTGGTTTATGCTCGCGCGCGAGCGTGCGCAGCTGTTCGTAGTCAATTTCACCGGTCGCGATATCTTTCATTTTGTACCGGATGAAATTGTAATCGCGCGCCAGCACTGTCACGGGCGCGCCGTGTGTCAGGTGGCCACCATGGCTGAGGTCCATCGCTAAAATCGTGTCGCCTAAGTTGCACCAGGAGTGGTACACCACTTCGTTCGCCTGCGCCCCGGAATGCGGCTGTACGTTTGCATGGTCGGCATGAAAGAGTTGTTTGGCGCGTTCAATCGCCAGTGTCTCCATTTTGTCGGTATTTTCCTGTCCGCCATAATACCGCCGGCCAGGATAGCCCTCGCTGTATTTGTTCGTAAACACGCTGCCCATCGCGTCCAGCACGTCGCGCGACACGTAGTTTTCGCTCGGGATAAGCTCCAGCCCTTCCCGCTGCCGCTTTTCTTCCGCCGCTATCAATTGTGCAATTTGTGTGTCCTGCATTATCAACACTCCGTTTCTCTCTACTTATACATTATCGCCGGTAAGAGAAAGCAACTAAATCATATCTGTATTGTAGCAGTTTGCCTGCTAATTATGCACAGGAACACACGGCAAAAAGACTACTTCTATAACTGCGAAGATTGCGAAAAAATATCACACATGATATCTTTAGGGCGCTACTATGAACACCAACGAAAAAATTGGGCAACTTATTGCTCAGATACGACAAGATAGAAACTTCACCCAGGCGGAATTTGCCAAACGCCTGAATACCAGTCAGTCGGCAGTAAACCGCATCGAACACGGCAAGCAAAATTTAAGCCTCGAAACGCTCGCGCGCATCAGCGACGTACTCAACAAGCAACTCATTAGCGTGGCTGGCGGTGCCGTGAACTTGCGCATAGAGGGCGGACACCCGCTTCACGGCAACATTACGCTGAAAACCAGCAAAAATGCTGCAGTCGGGCTGCTTTGTGCCAGCTTGTTAAATTACGGTGTTACCCGTTTTAAATCTTTCCCTCGCATCGAAGAGGTATACCGCATCATCGAGGTTCTGGAGAGCATTGGCGTGAGCGTCAAATGGCAGCCCGGCAACGACATCGAAATCCGCCGACCGGCGAAATTACAATTGGAAAACCTGAATGCCGAAGCTGCCCGCAAAACCCGGTCAGTCCTGATGATGATCGGCTCGCTGATGCACGATTTCGAGACTTTCAAAATCCCGTACGCCGGCGGTTGCGAACTTGGCCGGCGAACCGTCGCGCCGCACTTGTACGCACTGGAGGAATTCGGCGTCAATATCATCGCCACCAAGGGCCACTACAATATAATCGTCAAAAAACAGCCGGCCGGACGGGTGACCCTGTACGAGGCGGGCGATACGGTAACCGAAAACGCCTTGTTTGCGGCCGCCCGCACGCCCCAGGAATCTATCATCCAGTTCGCCAGCGCCAACTACGCTATCCAGGACGTATGCTTCTTCCTGCAGAAACTGGGCGTTGATATAAAGGGCGTCGGCAGTACGGTGATGCACGTTCGCGGTGTTCCATTCATCAAGAAAAACGTCACCTATTCACTCGCCGAAGACCCCGTAGAAGCGATGTTCTTTATCTCCGCAGCGGTTACAACAAATTCTGAAATCACCATTGAGCGTGTGCCGATCGACTTTATTTCACTGGAATTGCTGAAGCTGCAAAAAATGGGCCTAAAGTTCCACATGACTGAACGCTATAAGGCTGCAAACGGCAAAACCGATCTCGTTGACCTGACAATTTACAAGCATGACGGAAATTTGCACGCCCCAACAGAGAAAATCCACCCGAATGTCTACCCGGTTGGCATCAACGCCGACGACCTGCCCTACTTTGTACCGATTGCCACGGTTGCAAAAGGCCGGACGCTTATCCATGATTGGATGTATGAAAACCGTGCCATCTACTATACGGAGCTTTCAAAAATCGGTGCCCAGATCGAACTGGCTGATCCTCACCGCATTTACGTCGACGGTCCGATACACTTCCGCCCTGCGGATGTCGTTTGCCCGCCAGCACTTCGGCCCGCCAGCCTACTGCTGATCGGCATGCTCGCCGCTGAGGGCATCAGCACGCTTCGCAATGTCTACACCATCAATCGCGGCTACGAAGATTTGGCCGAACGGTTGAACTCGCTCGGCACCCACATCACAGTCATCCACGAACTGTAGACAATATATTTAGTGTTTGCTGGTTGGTGCTTTCAACGACTGGATGATGGCATCAACCTGCGCCTGTGTCAGCGGAACCCACGGCGAACCGTCGGGATTTGAGGAAGCTGCGGCCGGGCTGTCGCCTTGTGTCCACCATTTTGCCTGATATGGCGTGCCGTTGAATAGGACGCGCTGTCCAGCGTTGTACTGGCCGGTGCCGGACCAGTTTGGGTATGTACCGGCTGGCAACGTGGGTTGCGGAATCGGTTTCTCGCCGGATAATACCGGGCCGACGAGCTCCCACGGCGTTTGCCATGATTGAAGGACAGGATTATCAGGCGTATCGCCTTCGGTCCACCATTTTGCTTGATAGACGTTATGGTGCCAGACAACCTTGGTACCTTGCAGATAGGCGCCTGATGCTGACCAAATCTGGTATGGACTGCTTTTTGGATCGTCGGGTTTTTGAGCGTCCTGTGATTGCTGGTCGGCAGCCGTTACCAGTCCGGCACTCAACGAAATAGTACCGTCAAAGCCGCTACCAAGCGCGACGGCAAATGCCTCTTTATCCTGGTCGACGCCACTGCACGAGTCAGATGCTACCTTGATGTAGACATAGTTACTGCCGCACGCTACATCACGGTTGGCCGACCACATCGACATCCGGCCAATACCGTGTGAATGTGCGAAATCGTTCAGACCTTGCGCGTCATCAAGCGTAAACACTTCATCAGTTGTTTCATTTTGGCCGATCATGGGTGTCGCACCAATTTTCGACCAAAGCGTCGCACTGTTCAGATAAATACCGGCCTGCTGGTATAGAATGCCGAGTTGGCGGTGTGTTTCGTTCAAAGCATCTTCAGACCCTTGCAGCATCGTCTTGCCGGAAGCCAGACTTTGACCATAATTCATCGTCATGACATTGACGCCGGCTAGGTCGACACCATTCTCCAGCAGTGCTGAAATTGCATTCGTACCATCCTCCGTCAAGCCCTGCGGCGCAACCGGCAACGTCACCCATACGGCCAGGTTTTTTCCTGCCGCCCGCCTGGAAGCCTGCAGCTCGGCAATGGCTCTGGCTCGCCGGGCCGCCACGATTGGATCGGTCAGGTTCGAGAGTTCCAGATCAAGGTCAATCGTGTCCAGATTATAGTGCTCGACAACTGACTTGTATGCGGCAAGTAATTTATCAGGGTCTGTACAGGCGGTCGCTAATTCATCATTCCGCTGCCCGCCAAATGAAACACCAACACTGCCGCCGCGCTGCTGCAGGCGGGCAATGCGCCGTTCCAGATCCAGCGATGTATGCGCTTGCACAATGTTGTACGCACCGCCCCAGGACGGCGTACATGGATCACCTGATGAGCTGACAATAAACGATAGAATAACATCCCGGTTGCCTGGCGCATCCAACTGCTCAAACGCAAACGTTGGCGTCGCCGTCACGTCAACGTATGAGGCAAACCACGGTTTATGTGAAGTGACCGGCCGGATCGCCTCCCAGAAGCGCACGCCATAGACACTTCCGAAAGCAATTCCGGTAACGAGCACAAGAGCGAGCAGCACCCGCCACGGCGACAACCGGCGCACCGGCTCACCGTACTGGAGTGCTTGCTTAGACGTTCGCCGGCTCATGGGTTGTTTTGCGCCTTTCACGCGTTTGTGTTGACTTCTGTGTCTCACTGATTACACTCAGCGGCACCAGCTCTTGCGTATTACCGTGGTAAAGTACCGCTTGCCAATCGAGTGATGGTGCGCTGGGAACAGCCGGCACATGTTTCGGGTATGTCGTGACGTATAGCCAGTCCGTCATCCCGAGCCAGATGTCAACGATCGCATGACCGATACCGATATATGCCACGATTGCCCACGATGCAACCGCCGCGTTAAAAGCGGCAAAGACGGCATTGCCCCAGTTATGTCCGAGCACGTCGCGCCAAAGTGTAAAGACTGAAAATCCGACGATCAGAAGCGGCACAATTATAAATATCAGCGGCGAGACCGTTCGGTTTTTGACTTTCGGCGTGCGCGCAAACGGAATCTTCTTACCGGTCAGTGCCTGTTGCAGCGATTTCAATACGCCGGCTAGATTCACCGGTAACAAAATAAGGTTAAAGCCGTAAATCCGAAAAATGTCGGTCCGTTTGTAGCCGCTGTACTTCAAGTCGCTGGCCATAGCCATAAAGTACGGTACCGCCGTTAGTACCTGAAACGGGCTGAGCAGCCGGCCATCATACGGATAGGCAAGCAGGAACACCAGGCCGAAGCTCGACCAGGCAATCGACGCCATGTAATTAAGCCTCAGGAGCACTTCGGTGCGTGACACAAACTCGTTCCGGCGTTTGCGTTCGCGTACAGTCGCAAGTAGCTTGGGCAGAATAAGTAAACCGCCGTTTGCCCAGCGTCGCCGTTGGACGATCAAGGAACCAAAATCCGGCGGCGTTGCGCTATAGCTCAAACGTTCAGGGTAGTTGACCAGTGTCCAACCGTGCATCGCAAGATCAACACTCGATTCGGTATCTTCAATAACGGTACGATCCTGGATATACCGGTGGATGACAAAGCCGCCGACCCGCTCTGTTTCACTAATGTCTTGCAGGGCACGCTTGCGGATGACGGCATTAGCGCCAACCCAGAAGGTGGCACCGTAGTAACTCATGCCCTGGTGAAGGATATGTTGCACATCAGTGCTGGCAGCCGCTAGACGTTCAATACGCGTTGCTGCGCCACGAAACGACGAATACGGCGTTTGCGTTACTGCAACACGGGCATTTTCTGGCTGCTCCAGAAAATACACCAGGCGCAAGCAATACTCGCGCAGCAGGATCGAATCTGCATCAAGCGTCAGCAGGTACTCGCTATCCGGAATCGTTATATCTCCGGCCTTCGCCCTCGCAACCGGCATAAGGACGTCGCCGTCAGGCGTCTGTACTTTGCGGTACGCGCCGCCCATCAACCCGATATATGAATTCAGGTTCATAGCCTTATTCGCTTCATGCGACAATGACGCGAATTTCTTGCGTTCAAAGACCTCAATTTCAGCCGTAAAGATCCAGCTCAACCGGCGGTACAATTGCCGGACACGTTCGAGCGGCAGCATTGCACCTTCTTGAGCAGCAGCTGCAAGTGCGTCGCCAACGAGACGGAGATCTTTGGCAAGCTCACGCAAGACCTGGTCAGCGAAGAACACATCTACGTGGTCATCAATCTCCTCGCTATCCGCCTGTCCGTTCAGCCACTCGGATGCCCACAAATATTCGGCTGCCAATGCATGCAGCATGGATGCTGTCGTACGATTTGTCTTTATTGTTTGCCGCTCGAAAGCCTGGAGCGCCGCCATAAAGCGCTCGCGAGGCTCAGCCAGCATATCCGTGAGAGCCTGTCCGACCGCACGCGTTTCGTTGAGCCGCGTCAGCACACCTGGATTAAGCGGATATGGATTATCGTCAATGAGCAGTACCACACGTTTTGATGGATATTCCTGCAATGCCGCCGAAAGCAACGTCTTGCGAATGACCGACACTTCTTCGCTGTAAGAAGGCACCAAGACCGTAATCTTCGGCTGGTGTTTCGCAAAATAACGCTCCAATTCCGCACGCGGCACGCGCACGTGCCGACTGAACCGCTCCAGTGCACCTTGACGTGCCACCAAATACATCAGCGCAGAAAACGTCAGGAATGTCATAACCATCAAATAAAAGAGTGACTCCATAGTGAAACGAAAGGTTTGTGGCCCGTCAAAGAATTGCCGAATAATAGTGTAGACAACATAGAGTGCCCACAGGACGATCGTGGTCACTATCGCCAACCGGCTGAATGCTATTTTGTGCGTCGATGGCCGCGCGTGTACCATCGACAGTGGTGTTGTGTGCCGTTCAGCACCCCATTGCCGCCGGCGGTGCGAACGGCCTTTCTCAGCTTTCTTGCGCATAAATAACAACAAGTCCTTTCGATACGCGCCCATACTATATGAGTTGGGCTACTCTATGCTTTAGTAAATAGTAATATTTTTGTGTTATTCCGTCAAATATAAAATATACGTAATATTAGTGAGTTCACCTCAACCCACCGCCATCCCCCAATACTGGCAATTGCCTCCGTTATGTAAAAGCTTGAAAACTCGTACATTATGGTACGGTATCATGTACAAAAGCGCTAGCGATTAGTTTACAGGCCACGCATAAAGTTCGTATCGATCGTATAATGCGACCAGATAAGGTAGCCTATGGCGAGTGCCAACAGGACAAGCAGTATCACGGTCCGATGCCACTCTTTCATACCGTTCCCTCCACAGGCTCGGCAACGACAATGAGCCGGTCTTTGGCATTCCATAGCGGTGTGCAGGTATACAGCGTCAGCCGCGGGCTGGATGTGTTAGCTTCCACCGCAACATCGTCCGGCGGTACGACGTTGATACTTGTCACTTTATACTGGTACGGTTTACTGTTCCAGTACGCCGTAATCAAGTCGCCTACTTGCACTTTATCGAGATAATAAAAGACTCCGCGCGGTTCGGTATACGTAAAACGGTGGCCGACAAGCACCGTGTTGCCGCCTTTATCGGGCGTGCTGGTATACGGCAGCCGCCAGACTCCGTAGCGTAGTGAGATCATTCCCCCGCCGTAGATTGTTTCCTGCATACCGAGTCGTGGAACCACCAGTACGTTACCGGTGATAGCCGGCGCTTGTGTTCCGTTGGCAATCGCCTCGACGTTCGCCGGGGGAGTAATTGTTTTGAGTGGCGTGCTGTGCTGCGCCCACCAGGTAAATTCCGGCAAGAAGGGGGCGGCTGCAATGTACACCGCCAACAGGAAAACAGCAGCGGCCAAGAGCCTGTTGGCTGTACGAAGCGTCATCTTTTTCGGCACATGGTTACGCATTATTCTGCTACCTATAATATACCTGTTTCATAAGCTGACGTGCGCTTGCAAAGCATGGAGTTACATTGTTGTAAAACCTATTGCAAAATTTTCAAAAAAGTGGATAATATTATGTAACATATAAAGTTACGCGTAAATAGTTGCTGGGTGACGGTGGGACTGCTACATAAACTGAGGAGGTAGTGCTATATGACATTTACGAATAAACGGGCGCGGCTTGCAAGCGTACTGACTGCCCTATTACTTATCGGTGCACAAACGTTTGCACCTATAGCTGCCCTGGTTCCACAGGCGAGCGCAGCGCAGAGCTGTACAAACGATACCGCTGGCGCAAACGATGTGCCAAACCAGAAAGATTTGACGAAATTGTGCGTGGACTATTCCGGTACCCCGACAACAGTCCAGACAACATGGAACTGGGATGAACTTGGTACCTCCGGCGCCAACACCATGGATGCCTGCAATCTCTTCGATACTGACGGCGACGGTTTCGTCAATTACGCCGTGTGTGTGACGACCAGCGGCAATCCTGCTACTTTTGACGCGTTGACCACCTACTCCTGTAGTAATAAATCAATTGATACCTGTTCTGCTCCAAACAGTACGGTCTCGAGCGGCACGACAAGCTGTGGCATTGCCCAATCTTCTGATGATCCATTCCCTGCTGATGATTCTTATCCAACAGATACTCAGGGGTCATGTACCGTCCAGCTTTCGACTGTCGGCGGTTCAAGCGCCAAACTCATCGATGTTTGTTCATATCCATCATCTTCACCGACTTCCGATCCATCGGACTGCGTCATCGCCCGGCCGAACGCGGCCAAGCTTGAGGTTGTAAAGTCGCTCGTTCCGAACACAGATAGCGGCCGTTTTGACCTCAAGATTGATGGTACAACCTACGCCACAAATGTTGGCGACGGCGGCACCACCGGCACGCAAGTCGTAACAGTCGACAACCAAACAAAGACCCACACCATCCTCGAGCAAGCGGATAGCAGCACCAATGCAACTTCACTCAGCAACTACACCACTGCTGTCGTCTGTAAGGATAAGCATGGGACAGGTTCAGTCGTGAACAGTGGTGCACCAACGGGCGCCACGAGCCGCCAACTGACCATTACCATCGCTGCGGAGAGCGACGTCGTCTGTATATTCACCAACACCCGCGCCGGCGGCAACATTACAGTAACCAAGCAAGTCACCAACGATAATGGCGGCACTGCGATTTCATCTGACTTCCCGCTTTACGTCAACCAGACACAAGTCACCAGCGGCACAACCAATAGCTTCAACGCTGGCCAAAGTTATACAGTCAGTGAAAACGGTGGCCCAAGCGGCTATACACAGACCGGTCTGACCTGTACCGATACGAGCACACAAGCATCCTTGAGTGCGACATTTACGCTCGGAGCCGGCCAGAACGTATCGTGCATCATCGCCAACAACGACCAGCCAGGCACGCTCATTGTCAAGAAAGTAGTCGTGAACGACAATGGCGGCACCAAGTCGGTAAACGACTTCAGCTTCAGCGTGGATGGCGGCACCGCCCAAAGTTTTGAGGCTGACGGCGAGAACGACCTGACGGTAAATGCCGGCAAGTACACCGTCGCCGAGACTGCAGCCAGCGGCTACACCGCTTCCTATGACAATTGTACGGACGTTACCGTTCCAAATGGCGGTACAGCAACGTGCACTATTACGAACGATGATGTCGCTCCTGGACTGTACGTCACCAAGCGCGTTCTCAATGACAATGGCGGCACAACATGGGCATCACAGTTTAACGTATACGTAAATGGCAACCTGCTAACAAATCCAGGCAAGGGCGGCGGCACCGTCAACGACAATAGCGTCACCTACGGATATGCGGACGCCATGGCAAACACGCCATACACCGTCAGCGAAGATCCGACCAACGGCTATGACCAAACCAGCCTCATCTGTACTGACAACGATACGCAGGATGTTGTAAGCCAACCAGTCGTTTTGGCACCCGGCCAGAATGTTACTTGCGTCATGACGAACGACGATATCGCGCCAACACTGACGGTCATTAAAAACGTCTTTAACCCTTACGGTACCCCGGCAGCAGTCTCGTCATTCCCGCTGTTCGTTGACGGTACGCAAGTTACGAGCGGTGACAAAAACACCTTTGACACTGGTACGCATGTCATTTCCGAAACGGCAAATGTCAACGGCTACACATTCACCGGCGTCACTGGCGATTGTACCTATGATGCCCAGACCGGTATTATCAGCATTCTGCTGAATCTGGGCGCCAGCAGCACCTGCACTCTGACAAATACCGCCATTCAGCCAAAACTGATCGTCAAAAAGCACGTCGTGAATGGCTACAGCGGCGATAAAACAGCAGACGATTTCATGATGCAAGTCACGGGCAACAGCCCAAGCCAGACATCGTTCCCTGGCGATGAAACCGGTACAACTGTCTACCTAAACGAGGGCAGCTACGCTGTCAGCGAAGGCGCACACGATGGATACAGCGAATCTCTGAGCGCCGACTGCACCGGCACTATCATGGCCGGCGACGTCAAAACCTGTACTATCACCAACACCGAAATTGTCCCTGGCCTGACCATCGTCAAAGATGTTACCAATGGCTACAACGGCAGCAAAAAGGCCACTGACTTTAATCTGTATGTGAACGGTACCCTTCTGACCAATCCCGTTACCTCAAATAACGATCAGGTCGCTACCTACACCTACCAGAATCCGCTCTCCAATACTGCATACACGGTGAGCGAAGACAATACTACCGGCTATGACCAAACCAGCCTTGTCTGTACCGACGACAGCACCCAAGCCGTAGTCACCAATCCGGTTACTTTGAGCGAAGGTGAACGCGTCACCTGTGTCATTACGAACACCGAGAACGCGCCAAGCCTGACCGTCATCAAGAGCGTCGTGGACAATTACAATGGCAGCCTCAAAGCTCCTGACTTCGACCTGTACGTCAACAATGACCTGCTAACGGGAGCGGTGAGCACAAACAACGACTTGACCACTACCTACACCTACCCAAGCCCGCAGTCCAACACTGTCTACACCGTGAGCGAAGACGCAGCTCCAGGCTACACACAGACCAGCCTTGTCTGTACTGACAACGACACACACGCTACCCTCAGCAATCCAGTTACCTTAAGCGAAGGCCAGCATGTCACTTGTACTGTCACCAACACAGCGCAGGCTGCAACGCTGGCCATCGTCAAGGAAGCCTATCCTTCGACGCCAGACAGCTTCAATTTCACCTCAGATCAGCTCGGAAGCTTCAGCCTGAAGGGTGACGGTTCGGCGGACAGCAGTCAATCATTTACCGGCCTCAGCGTTGGCGATTACACCATCACCGAGCAGCCCACCGACCACTGGTACAACCTGTACATGTACTGCGATAACGACAACGAAGACTATTCGCTGAACGGCGACCCGCTGACGGTTGGCCTGAACCTCGGCGACGATGTTACCTGCTATGTCGTAAACCTTGAGAAAAACACCGTTTCAGGTGTCAAGTTCGAAGATGTCAACATGAATAGCAGTAAAGATAATGATGAGCCAACACTCCAAGGCTGGACGATCAACCTTACTGGCTGCGCATATATGGGCATCAACCAGGACTGTACACCAGTAACCGCCACGACTGTCACTGGGGCAAACGGCGCGTACAGTTTCGGCGACCTGTATCCTGGCGACTACACACTCTGCGAAGTGCAGCAAAATGGCTGGATGCAGACCTATCCTACCGACAATAATGGTTGCCAGCTCGTTTCCTTCACATTTCGCGATGAGAGCCCGGCTAATATTGGCGGCCAGATAGCCGATAACGTCGACTTCGGTAACTTTAAGAAGGGCGAAGTTCAGGGCATTAAGTTCAACGATGTCAATGGCAATGGCAAACGCGACGCTGGCGAACCAACGCTTCAGAACTGGCAAATCACCCTAACCAAAGAGTGCACCCTTAGTGCCAGCAACCTGACGAATGCCGCAGCTTGTCAGAACACTGTTGTAGGCACTGCCCTCACCGATGCAAACGGAGCATACAGCTTTGGCGACCTCGAACCAGGCACCTACAAAGTTTGTGAGACGATGCAAGACAAATGGACACAGACCTTCCCAGGTACTGCAGATGGCTGCACCGAATTTACGATCAATACCTCTGGACAGGTCATCACGGCTGACTTCGGCAACAAACCAAAGCCACAAGTCCTTGGCGAGCTCGTCAACACCGGCGCTGATGCCAGCACGAACGTGCTGGTCGGGCTTACGCTCATGAGCGCACTGGCCGCCCTGTACTTCATCGGCCGCCGCCGCGAAGCAGACACCAAGTAAACAAAAACATTTCATTCATGAAAACCCGCCAGTGGTTCGATGGCGGGTTTTCTGATATAATCACCTCTGTTATTTGCTGCGTGCTTGAGCGGGCGTAGTACAACGGTTAGTATATAAGTTTTCCAAACTTAGGACGCGGGTTCGATTCCCGCCACCCGCACCATTGTTGGTTACCAAAATTGCAACCCAGGGAGCGATAGTGATTGAATGCAATTTTGAGAGGAGGAACATAGCTTCTGGTCGAACCTTTTGGCTATCGCCAAAACGAGACTGAAGCATAGGTTCCGGCAAGCCCCGGTAGCTCAGTTGGATAGAGCAGAGGACTTCTAAGCCTAAGGTCGTAGGTTCAAATCCTACCCGGGGCACCAAACAAAATACCCGCTATAGAACAGCGGGTATTTTCTTACTGCATGAGCTATATCAAATAAAAGTTAGCACCCTACGTCGCTGACGTGACCGTAATAGTACCTTCCATATCAGTATGGATCGAGCAATGATAGTGGTACGTGCCAGCCTTTGTAAAGGTAAACGAATACGTACTGCCCGGGTTCAGCATACCGCTGTTTGGCCCGTCCTGTCCGTCCACTTCCGTCACCGTATGCGGCACACTGTCGTCATTTTTCCAGGTAACTTTCGTGCCCTCGCGAACAGTCAGCGCATTTGGCGTAAATGCAAAGTTGCTAATTGTTACCGTGGAACTTGCCGACTGGTTGACGTTTCCGCCTGTATTTGTATTGTTGTTTCCGGACGTATTGCTGGATGGCGTAGTATTGGTAGATGTATTCATTGTCATAGCTGGGGTTGTAGTACGTTTTTG
>CAZPPY010000007.1:0-2751 GCA_964588575.1 uncultured Candidatus Saccharibacteria bacterium | reverse complement strand
TAAGTGCAGCGATGATGGCTATAATCGCCGCTATCGTCTTTCTGTTCATGATATTCCCTCCTCTATCGTTTCTTGTTCCGATTATAGGCCGCATACTATGCACGTCAATGAAGCCGCTACGTATGAAGCTGATGATTTCCTAGTTGTAGCTGAATTTCGCGGTGGCACCGCTTGCACCTTCGAAGTACTCCATCCTGATGGTGTGTGTGCCGGCCGTTAGCGTTTTGGTAACTTTATAGGTTGTGGGTGGCTCCCCCTTCCACTGGTTGATCAGTAACTGGTCATCAATGTAGAGTCGCACGCCGTCATCCGTAGTCGTCGTAAACGTGTGACTACCTGCTGCAAATGTGGCGATTTTCGTCCAGCGCGCTGAGAAATTATCAACATGGATGCTTGATGCCGGCGAACCGGTGCCCCAGCTAAAGGTAATCGCGGCATCAGCGCGTGTCAGGGTCGGACTACCACTGAGGCCAGTAGTATTCCAGTATGAGCCTTCGTACGCTCCGGTACCAAGATCAAACAAGTAGTAGCTGAGCTGCGCTTGGGCGTTGCCGGTACCTTCGTAATATTCCATGCGGATCGTGTGGTAGCCGGCAGTCAACGTCTTATAGCCGTAATTTGTCGCAAGCCCCGTCGTCCAGCGATCAACAAGTAACTGATTATCAACATATAGCCGCACTCCATCATCCGCAACCGATTGGAAACGGTAGGTGCCGGCGTTGAAGTAGGGTACGCCTACCCAGCGGACCGAGAAATTATCAGTCGGCAAACCAGTGGCTGGTGCCGCAGCCGCCCAGTTAAAATTAATCGCCGCATCATTCCGTACTAAAGCTGGCGTGCCGCGTAGTGCGTTATTAGCAAAATATTGCCCCTGGTAGACGTCTGCCGCCCGCGATATCAAGGAATAGCTCATTCTCGCCACAGCACTTCCGGTGTAATCAAAGTATTCCATAATGATCGTATGATTGCCGGCAGCAAGCGCTCTGCTGACAGTGTATGTCGTTGCGGACTCGCCCTTCCACTGGTTGATGATCAGCGCGCCGTCAACATAGAGGCGAACACCATCATCAACCGTCACCGTGAACTTATACGTCCCGGCATCCAACGGCACGGTACGTGTCCAGCGGACAGAGAATTTATCGACCGGCACACCTGTGCCGGGCGACCCAGTGCCCCAGTTGAAGTTAATGCTCGGGTCGCGGCGACTCAATACTGGTGTACCGCTAAGCGTGGTATTTGCGAAGTACTGGCCGACATACATTGGTAGCGGCAGAAGCGCCGTGACGCTTTTGGTTTGTGTGCTCGTTCGTCCCGACGTATCGCGTACAGTCACGGCTATCGTATAGCCTCCTGCCTTCGTGTAGATGTGACTCGCTGTCGGACTGACCTGTGGCCCGACAATAGTACCATCGCCGAAATCGAACATGTAGTCGGCGATTGGATACGTGCCGGCAGTCGAAGCTGAAGCATCAGCGGTTACCGTAAGAGCTGCGATACCCAATACTGGTGTGACGTTGAGCGCTGCTGTCGGCGCTACCGGCGTCACGGTGATAGTTTGTGAGGCATTGGCGGACAGGCCGTTGGAATCAGTTGCGGTAACGGTTGCGGTATACGTACCGGGTTGGCTATATGTGTGATTCAGCGAGGGCGCGCCTGGCGAATCGTTGCTTGTCCCATCTCCAAAATTTACATGATAGTTCGTTATTGGGCTCGTGCCGCCCGTACCTGAAGCATATAGATTGACCGCCAGCGGTGCGCTACCAGACGAGACATTATCTGACAACCGCACGCCTGGGCCTATAGGAGTCGCTAAGGAAGTCGCCAACAATTGCGAATCAGATGTGCCAATATACAAGATGTTATTCAGAACGGCGATACTATGGGGAGCTACCGGCGTGTTGGCGATATTGAGTAATGTCCAGTTTTTGAGGTCCGTTGTCGCATACACGCCACCGTAGGTCGTCGCATAGAGCGTTTTGCTCTGATCATCGACAGCGATATCGTACGCCGAAATGTTGGTCGTCTTCAGTGTTACGCCGTCATAATACGCTACTGTTGATGCGCTTGGCGGTTCACTCGCGCGAAAAACCAGCTTGCCGTTGAAGGTAATCGGACGCCAGCCGCCGCCATAACTTGGCATCATCTCGGGACAAGCCGTCCACGACGTGCCGTCATATGCTTGGCACGGCTGGTGCGCATTCGCTGCCACATCCCACGCTTCGACGTACATTTTACCGCCCAACGCTCCTAAAGAATAAAAGCGTGTGTAGTCGTTCGAATTCGTCAGATAGTCCATCGGCTGGACTTCGAGCATTTTGGTCCACGTCGCTCCATTATCTGTGCTCCGCCAGATAGCGCCGCTTAAGCCCTGCGTCATGGTGCCGTTCACATTTACCTTACCGAGCGATGAGCCGGCAGTCCAGAGATCCGTGCCATCCATCGTGCCCATGTCCATAACATGTTCAGCATCAACCCAGTTCCCAGTTGTACTTGGCGGGCAGCTGGTCGGTGCAGGCAGTAGACCTTTTACATCTTGCCAATGCACGCCGTCGGTAGTTTTGGCGTACATAAAGCCGCACTGGCTGCCCTTAGGATCCATCGCCAACCCATAGAGCGCCCCGTTAATGGCACGGAAATTGTAAATCGCCTCTGTGCTGGAGAGAAATGGCGTACCGTCGGGATTTATCGAATCATTGATGTTGCCTGTCGTCGGATCGTAATACATCACATGGATCGGGCCGGTATTCGCAC
>CAZPPY010000006.1:10442-19162 GCA_964588575.1 uncultured Candidatus Saccharibacteria bacterium | reverse complement strand
CCGCAAAGTTTTCACCCCACGGCACCTCGCCCACCAGATACGTGTAGTGGTTGCACCGTTCGTGCCACAGCCTGCGCGGCGGGCTATGAAACGGGTTTACCGGCGTATGAGAGGTGCATTGCAACAGTCCTGGCAACCCACCACCATTAAGTATGTTGCCAATGCGCGATGGACAGCAGGCAGGTATCTTATTAGTGTTGTGATTCCCTACTACAACCGAGCTGATACGATTGATGCCACGCTGGATTCATTGCGCGCGCAAACATTCACTGATTTTGAAGTGATTCTTGTCAACGATGGCTCGACTGAGTTAGCTTCGATGAAGAAATTAAATGACCTGGACACGAGCAGTCTGCACCTGAAAATTATTACCCAGCCAAATCAAGGCGTAGCTGCAGCGCGTAACACCGGTATCGAGAAGGCACGCGGCAAGTATATTATCTGCCTGGATTCCGATGATTTGTTGGAATCGACGTATATTGAAAAGGCTTTGCTGGTTTTAGAGACGCATCCGGACCTGGCTTTAGCAACAACTGACCAGCAGATGTTTGGTGTAGTCGACGAATTATTTCGGAAAGCCAATTACGATCCACTGCGCTTATATCAGGACAACATGGTAGTAACTGCAGCGGCGTTCACAAAGGCTGCCTGGAGAGACACTGGCGGCTATAAGTCTGATATTGGCTATGAAGATTGGGAGTATTGGTTGAATCTTGCTGAACACGGCCATTGGGGCAAGCTTATACCAGAGCCGCTTTTTAAATATCGGACAGCGATGCAGTCTCGGTATGTCGGCGACAAGGACATCCACTGGAATAATATTAAGCGCATACGTGCGTTCCACCCAGGCTATGCGAAAAAGGTTCGGAGCCTCATGGCAGCACACCGTAGCATACAGCACATTGCGTCAGCTGAAACCGCTTTTACAAATCTAAAGGACGATGCGGCGTATAAGCAAAGCGGTAACCACCGCCCAAACGTGCTCATTACCATTCCCTGGATGACATTTGGCGGGGCAGAGACGCTTATTTACAACTACTGCCGTGAGGTGAAGGATGCGGTTAATCTCTCGTTCGTGACGGGTCTAAAATCGGACCATGTGTGGGAGTATAAGTTCCGGGAAATTACGCCCAATATTTACCATCTTGCCAGCCTGTTTGATGACGAACGGCTGTACGTCGAATTTATATCCAACTATATCCAGACCCATCACATAGATGTGCTGCATATTATCCATAATGGGTTCACCTTTGATATGCTCGAAACCTTAAAAGCTCGTCACCCAAAGCTGAAGGTTATTCTTACCATGTTTAATGATCGTGTAGAGTATTTTAGCCAGTCGTTAAATTTTGCGAAATATATCGATATGTTCACGACGGATAATGACAAAGTTGCGCACCATTACCGTGACGAGCTCGGTGCCGGCGCGCGTATAACCGTCATACCGAACGGCATTAATTGCTACGAGGAATTTAGTCCGCGATTATTTGATCGAGCTGAGCGGCGAGAAGCATTAGGCGTTGGCAAGAAAGATGTGGCTGTGTTTTTTGTTGGGCGCCTGTCCGAAGAGAAGAATCCAGACGTCTTTGTCCGGGCTGCCAGTGAGCTATTAAAGCAAGGTGTAAAAGACGTGCAATTTTACATTGTTGGTGATGGTCCAATGCGTCAGCAAATTGAAACATTGATAAAAGAGGCTGATAACAAAAACATACACTATCTCGGCTATCAATCAGCGGTTGCACAGTTTCTTGTTGCGGCCGACATTTTTGTGCTGCCATCGTCGATAGAAGGTTTTCCACTGAGCATCTTGGAAGCGATGGCTATGCGGGCGGTGGTTATCGCTTCTGATGTTGGTGCGGTTGCTGAAATTATTGACAACGAAAAGGACGGTTTTGTTGTTACGCCAGGATCGGCCGGCGAAATCGCTGAGTATATTCGTTTGCTCAACAAAGACAGAAAGCTTTTAGGCAAAATGGCCGATATTTCGAGAGAAAAGGTGGAGCGACTCTATTCCAACACAATACTCGGCCATAACTACAGAAATCTATACAAGGATATATTACAATGAAGGTTTTAGTACTCGGTTCGGAAGGCTTTGTTGGCCGAAATACAATGCAAGCGTTTGCTGAGGAGCATGAAGTGTACGGTGCTAGCCGCAGCAGCGCAGAGCTTCCAATCGATCTCGCAGACCAGCGAAGTATCGCTGACGTGCTGACATCTGTAAAGCCCGATATTATCTTCAATGCAGCTGGAATTGTCGGCGCAAGTGATGACGTCATGAATAATGTCACCTACACGACGAATTTACTGCAACAAGTTATAGCTAGCGGCTCTCCAGTCAAACGTATTATCATCTCTGGGTCGGCTGCGGAATATGGCAGAGTCGATGAGAAAAATATTCCAGTAAGTGAGAATGCGCCAGTGAATGCTGTAAATGGTTATGCCCTGAGTAAGGCAGAGGAAGTTCGGACCGCACTCAAAATGGCACATGAATATTCGTTACCAGTTGTTGTTGCGCGTATCTTTAACCCAATTGGCCCTGGCATGCATTCTAGATTTTTGATTCCGCGTGTGCTTGCGCAGATTGCTGAAACCATCGACGGAAAACGCGAAACACTTGAGATTAGTAGGCTTGACTCAATGCGCGACTATCTAGACGTTCGCGACCTTGGGCGTGCGATCGTTATGCTTGCTGAGGGCGAGCCTCGAGAGAGTGTTTATAATATTGGCTCAGGTAAGAGCACGGCGAACGGCGAATTAATCGACTTACTTGTTAGTGAGAGTAAACTAGAGCCAAGGCCGAGAGTTGAAGAGACGATGACCGAACCAGAGCCGCTGGTCGCGATTCAGGCCGATATAACACGGCTACAAACGGAGTTTGGGTGGCGTCCGTCCTATACGTTAGAAGAAACCATCAAGGACATTATTCATGAAACAAGACGACAAAATTAATATTCTCATCGTCGGCGCCGGCAAGGCAGGTGAACTACTATCTGAAAATATTCAGAAGGACAAACTATCACCGTTCAAAATAGTCGGCTTTATTGATGATGACCCCGTCAAACAAGGCAAAAAAATCAACGGCGTTGCCGTACTTGGAGCGGTGCCTGAGCTGAAGAAAATTATTCGAGCTCACAAAGTTCAAGAGGTTTTTATCGCTATCCCATCCGAGCGCGGTAAGGCAATCAGAAGGATTGTTGAAGCAGCAATGGGTCACAAAGTTACGTATAAAATCCTGCCGCGTTTGTCTGAGGTGCTGTTGCAAGATTTCAGGGAAGATTTCTTGAAATACGTACGCAAAGTCAAGGCTGAAGATCTGCTCGGTGGAGAAATTTCCAAGGTTGACCAGCAGAAAGTTTCCAAATTCACTAAAGGCCAAACCATCATGATTACGGGTGCTGCTGGATCAATCGGCTCTGAACTAAGCCGCCAGCTGGCAGTACATGGTGCCAAGACGCTTATCCTCTACGACTGGTGGGAAAATGGCATGTTTGAGTTGCGCAACCAATTATTGGAACTCATGCCAAAAGGTGCCTTCCATTTCATTATTGGCGATATCAAAAACAGGCAAAAACTGAACCACGTCATGCAGGAGTTCCATCCAGATACAATCTTTCATGCTGCTGCATACAAGCATGTACCGCTGATGGAGCATAATGCCGCTGAAGCGATCAAGAATAATATTCATGGAACAAAGACAGTTGCCGAAGTCGCAATCAGACATAAGGTTAAGAAATTCATACTTATTTCAACTGACAAAGCAGTAAATCCAACTAATATTATGGGCGCCACAAAGCGTTCGGCTGAAATGGTCATTCATATTTTGGCGCAGAGTCAATCAGACACCACCCTGTGTGCAGTACGGTTTGGCAATGTCATTAATAGTAATGGCAGCGCTATCCCGACCTTTGAAAAGCAAATTGAGAAGGGCGGTCCAGTTACGGTAACGCACCGTGAGATTACCCGCTATTTCATGACAATTCCTGAGGCAGTCCATCTCGTGCTCCAGTCGTGGATGATTGGCGAGAATAATGATCTCTTTGTCCTGGACATGGGCGAACCGATTAAGATTTACGATTTAGCACGGCTCCTTATCGGCCTTCGCGGCTATAAACCGGAAAAAGACATCAAGATCAAAATCACTGGTTTGCGACCGGGTGAGAAACTGTACGAGGAAGTACTTGTAAAGGAAGAAGAAACAATGTCCACGCCGCTTGATAAAATCTATCGCACAAAGAATTATATGGATTTTGATCGTTTTGCATTTTTGCATAATCTTGGCATGTTGCTAGAAAAAGTCGAAGAGAACAGTCTGCATAATGAGCCCCTCAAAGAGCATCTCCAGGCGATGGTGCCGACGTATCGCCCGCGTAAGTAGCTGCCTTAATATAACCACTGCTACTTTAAGATGGCTGTGATGGTACTGGAGTACTTATGGCTGTACCGTTTACGGGTGTCCACGTGATGGTCACAATGTTTTGTTCCGGCGTGAAGAAGATTACTACATCTTGATGTCCACCGGCTACGAGTGATGAGTTATACCAGGTATTTTTCGTGTCGTATGGAGCGTAGATTAGCGGCTTTAGGACTACTCCTGTATCTGTTGTGGCAGTGAATGCATTTACGTCATATGTCTGCATCGAGTTGCTAATGTTCCTGATGGTTAGGTAAACAACACGCAGATCTCCACTTATTTGTGGATGGTTGGCCAAGCTGAAATCTGAACCAGGTTGGATTTTGACGGCTGAGATGTTTAGACTAGTCGTTGTTGTGGGGGTTTCTGTTATAGCGGTACTGCTCAGCTGTTTCTGCAGCGACTGTACTGCTTTTGTAAGGTTAATATTCTTTGCCTTTAGATTGTTGTTGCCATTTTGGAGCACACCATTTGCAGCCGTAAGTTCTGCAACTTTGCTTGAAAGCGAAAGTGCCGAACTACGTTGTATGTACGAAACAGTTCCGAGTCCTAAAGTAAGGCCTGTGCTGACCATGACGACACTAAGGAAAATTGAAACCGGCACCCTCCTACGTTCGTTAAAATTTGACATGATACTTCTTAATTTCCACCATAGCCACCGCCGTAACCATAGAAGCTCTGGGCAGGTTTGTGGTAGTCACTTACCTTAATAAGCTGTTTATCGTCCGCTACGCCTGATCTTGGTAATATATATAACTCGCTTCCATTTTTGGATATGAGAAGGTAATCGTCGCCGTACCAGCCATATGTTGCGACGCCAGAAAGCGTTGCAATATTCTTAGCATTCTTTCCATCTTCATCTCCAATAAAAAGCAACTTTTGACCATCGCGTTCATCTGACCAGAAGGTATAATTTCCGGAAGGTGATTGCAGGTATGTTATTGATGACTGCTGGTATTTGCTAAAGTCGGCGTCGAGTGTAGTAGCGTTCCCTTGCGTTAAACTACCATTTGCATACGTGAAGTAGGCTGGGTTGCCACCACCCTGTACGCGGAAGAGTATCTCATTTGGTTCGCCTATAGCGGTTTCGAAATAGTAGTTTGGAACATAGCCCGAATACCAGCAGTAAGATGACTGAACGGAGGGATAAGCAAAACTTCGAAGCATCTGTGTTTTTGAACCATCGACGTTGGAGAGGTAGATTCCGGCATGCTTGCTTGGCAATTTATCGTAGTAGCATCCATCATATGACCAAGACTTTGCATAGAGCACCTTATTGCCAACCAAATAAAAGCCACCAGTATAATACTCCGTTAGACTGTAATTTCCGTCCAGCGTGTAGATATAGGTACCGTTGTAGAAATCTCCCTGACCATCGGTTTCATCAAGAGTTTTGAGAGTCTTTGTAGCCGCATTAAAGCTTTTGAGTGCTTGTGTGCGCGGATGGCCGGAGGTAACCGTATAACGACTTACTTGATAGACAAAGGTACTATCCGACCAACCGATTGGTGCGAAGGTTGCCGTCCCTTCGTCCATTGTACTGACCGTATCAGTTGCTGTCTCAATTAAATAAAGCTTCGAAGGCTTGTCGCTGCCATCACGCCTTGATATAAGTGCAAGGTATTTCCAGTCACGACTGGCAAGCATTACGGTATTGTATTGATCTTCGGTTCCAGTACCAGCAAGCACCGTTTGACGATCGGTACCATCGAGATTAGTCTTTACCACATCTATCTTTCCACTTAACCGAGATAGAAAATAGACCTTACCAGCAGGTGTTATGGTATATGTGTTGTCAGTGGCACTGCCCCCCACAGTTATTTTTACCTGCGATTCATTGAACCCGTTTGCTGACACTTTAGCGGCTACCTGCTTTGCATTTGCGGGGAGAACAATTATTGCCGTTCCATCTTTAGCAGTTCTGGCCTTGGATTTACCGGCGTCAATGAGCGCATTGCCGACTGGGCCGTTACTGACTTTATTTAAGACTGATACGATAACCTGGCGGCCGGTTGAGATGAGATTGAGCGACTCGAATGAATTTACCGCCTGTCCACCAACTAAGAATGACGACGAGTAATCTTTGTAATATGCTTTGGTAATATACAGGGTATGCAGACCTAGGTGAACGCTTGACAGTGTGGCGCGGCCGTTCTTATCTGTTACTGCGGACTGAGAACCAATGGTAATACGAGCTTCGGTGACAGGTTGGGAAGTGACACTGTCGATGAGCTCGAAGCTAACCGGCTGTGTTACAAGGATGCCTAGGCTAATATACCGCGTCACAGGTACCGCAAGGTCTATAACGCCAAGGAGGATAATGACAGCCAGTACTATGCGGAATTTCTTATTGCCTGCCAAACGTAGTGCACCATGTTTCCAGCCGGAAAGTTTTTTACGGTAGGCCAGATCTGTAACATACTTACGGAGAATTTTAGCCAAGTCTTTTACCTTTCGCGCAGGTTTCTTCTCGGTATTGGTGACTGGTTCTACATCAGCTACTTCTGGCACGGGTTCAGTCTGTAGCTGGCCTTTTTCTTTCTTGCTCATGGTTAATTTCTTGCCTCTTGCTAGCATTGTAACACTAAAGATTCGATATAGTTGAGCTGCGATAAATTACAATAGAGTATAAAGTTAAGCATATTGTGCTATGGGCTTGAGCGCCATGCTTGGTATAATAATGCATATATACAACTGTCGGGGACAGATAAACTTATAAATATTGTGGAGTAGAAATGACGGCCGTTTTATTCGCACTCAGTGTACTTTTCGGTTCTATGGGAGCGTTGTTGATGAAGATAGGTGCCGGACATATGGGCGTCATACGCCTTGATTCGGTCCAGATGATTGCCCACTTCTTGTTTGGGATGGTTACGACTCCCATTATCGTAAGCGGCATGGCGCTTTATTTTATTTCAGCTGCTATATGGCTATATCTATTGACGAAGCTTGATATCAGCATAGTCCAACCCATACTGGCTCTCACGTATGTAATTACTCCAGTGCTCGCAATATTTTTTTTGCACGAAGGCGTGCCGCTAACCAGGTGGTTCGGCATCTTCATTATTATCTTCGGCGTCTTCGTCGTAGCGCGTACAGCAATGTAGAGGCCTTGTTATTTTTTGTAGCCCCTCAGAGAGAACGTCACAATAAACCAGATCATTTGCATACCGAGCTTAAAAGCTTTCTTGAAGTCGCCTGTGTAGCTTGATTCGCCTACTCTAGCTTGATACTTAATGGGAATCTGAACGGCCGGAATATCAAAGTGCTGTGTCAGGAGCATCATCTCTGGACCAAAGAATCCCGATTTTATGCGGAAGCTATTCTGGATTTTTTTGAGCGCCGGTTGCTTGATCAAACGAAATGTGCAGCCTACGTCAGACAGACTATTTGTACGGTATAGTACCTGGAGCATTTTGGCGACAAACCAATTACCATTCTTGAGAAAGTGGCCCATATTTGCACCTTTGCCGATGAAGTTCTTTATAGTTCGTGATCCGTAGACCACATCCACATCTTCTATATATGATAAGAATTTGTAAACGTCGTTAGCCACAAATGTATCATCCGGTTCGCATACGAATATGTAATAGCCTTTGGCTTCTTTAAAGCCTCGTTGAATTGCTGATCCATATCCAGGCACACTTTCAAAGACTTCGTGTGCTGAAGTTTTTGCCACTTCCCGGCTTGTACCCTCAGCTGCATTATTGTTAACAACAAGGATTTCATCGAATATTCTAAGAGACTCGAAATCCCTAATAACTTTCTTAATTGAGTCTTTTTCATTGTAGGTTGGGAGGATGACGGAAAGGGTTTTTTTGTGCCACATGGGCTCGTCCCTACCTAGTTACTCGTCGCGTTATTAGAGCGATAAATGACAAAGTTACCGAATGTAGCTACTTTGCTAGCATTGGCATCAAGTATGTGCTGGATATCGGTGTAATAGTCGATTCTGTCTTCGCCAATGCCAATAGTTGCAACATAGTACCGTATTTTGCCCTGTCTAAGCATTTGTATCAGCCGAGGATCGAGTGCCTTGTCAAAGTAAAACGGATAGCTTTCATAATACCTGTCATTGACATAAAACCCGATGTCTTTCATTGACCAAATAACTTCATTAGTTCTGGTATGTAGCTTAAGATAACTGACTGCTTCACTCATACCTTGTTGACCGTATAAATACTTTGTTGGATAAGTTGCAATGGCCTGTATACGTGATATTCCAAATTGATAGCCCACGACGACCAGCAGGAAGTATAGGAAGGCAATACTGGCGACCTGGAGCGTCTTTCTGTAGTGGAGTAGC
>CAZPPY010000006.1:0-10432 GCA_964588575.1 uncultured Candidatus Saccharibacteria bacterium | reverse complement strand
GCCAGGCCTAGGTATATAAATCCGTTGAAAACAGTATGGCTTAGGAAGGCAGTGTCTTTAACATAGTGTGTGGTATATAAAAATGATGCCAGCAGGACAGCGAGTGCGAGATATATGTTGAGCTTGATTCTAGAGAAGTCAGTCTGAAAGTAAAAAACAATCGTCATTACCATCAGGCCAAAGATCGGAAATTGATACTTAAAGAAACCTCCAAATGGTGATATAAGGCATTGGTAGAAGATGAAAATGGCTAGGCCGAATATCGACAGCAATAGCATGATCTTCGTCTGTTCGTTGAACTTCCGTCTAATACCTAACGATAGAAGACTGAGGGCATAGACAAAGGTAAGCGGGATCGTGAGCCAGTAGACTTGAGCTTTAATATTGCTTGCGTTCGTGATGATTTTTTGAATAAGAGGCTGATTGCCGTTTGTCCCTTTAAAGAACGATTGGACTAAGAATGTAAATGTATAGGATATGGGCAGGGCAACAATTCTAGTAAATATAAAGTAAGTGGCCAGAAATATTGCGGCGCCAAAAAACATGATCTTAATAGTTGTAACAGCGGATGAAAGAAGGGGCTTTTTGCAAAGAAGCAATAATGCAAAAAGGAAGAATGGAAGCATTAACGGTGTAGTCAGCTTTGTCCAGAGATTGAGTGCAAAGAAACAACTTAGGATTAGCACCTCGTATTTTTTATTAATGTCCTGCTTCCAGTAAAACCGTAATGCCAAATATATAAAGACCAGCATTGTAATGGGCATTATGGTAGTGTCGATGTCGGGTACAGTTGCGCAAGCTATAGTGTAGGGATTTAGCAGGAATAGCCCGAGAAGTACGACTTCTCCCCATCGGTTTTTGAAATTAAAGAGCTTGAGTATATTGATTAGTAATAAGCCTGTGACGATCGCGCAGACCATTCCAAATATGCGAACAGTCATTTCGCTAAAACCAAAAGCCCTAATAAAAGATGCGAGTGAGTATATGTATAGAGGAGGATGGAACAAACCGGATTGTTGCGGCGTTAATTCTCCTTTATACCAAACCGGTCTCAAAGTCTGACTGGTAGCTTTAGATACAGAGGGGAAGTCCATTTCATCCAAGACGAAAAGCTTACTGCCTTGGAGCGCTATAAGTATGATAAATAGCGAAATAATAGCAATTTCTACGAATAGAACTGCGTTTTTGCGCCAATATTTCACAGGATTATTACTCCCAGACATTCTTACTGATAACTATACTGCAACTGTATTGTATCGCCAACGCTTTTACTGGGTGCTATGGCTGACGATTGTGCTTCCCCAGTTGTTATATTGGAGGTATGAGCCATCATACAGAATGCCAATCCAGTAGTAGTGCGTTCCAGCTTCAACGATAGTACCGGATTCTGTGAACGATAGAGTTTGACCGGCGTCAAAATGAACGGGCCCTTGCCAATTTAGATCGCGATTGGGGCCAGTGAACGTTCCCAAACGTCCGACAACTCCTAATGCCGCCACATCAATAGGGACGGGCAAATTGTTCGTTACAGTGAATGAAGCTCCCAGGCTTTCACTGACTGCCGGTGACGTGTTAGTGAAGGTGAGGCCTGAAACTGAGAAGCTAGGACTAAGGCCAACTACCGTGCTTCCCCAAGCATTAAATTGCAGATAAGCTCCTTTATACAGAATACCAATCCAGTAGTAGTGCGTTCCAGCTTCCGGAATCGTTCCCGTCTCAGTAAATGTCTTTGTTTCTCCAGCGTCAAAATGAACGGGCCCTTGCCAATTAAGGTCCCTATTCGGTCCTGTAAATGTTCCAAAGCGACCAACGATTCCTACTGCATCAACATCCATGGCTACTGGCAGATTGTTGGTTATCGTAAAGGTAGCACTGAGACTTTGACCTTTCACGGGCTGAGTACTCGATAAGTTTAAGCCGGACACCGAGAAACTTGGCGTAGGTTGTATGGCGTCCAATTGCTTTACTGGGCCGATGGTTGTGTACCTTCCTCCAAAGTAATCAGAAACCCAATACGTGTAGGACCCAGACTTGTCAGTATTTCTTATCCCGCTTATTGTTATGTTCTGTCCGGCTCCGATCGTACCCGGCCCGACCCAGACCGCATCATAATTAATGTTGTTGTTAAGACGAACCGGTATGCCAAGAGCATCATAGTTGATGGCTTGTGGCTCATTGTTGGTTAATATGGCGGAGAATGTTACATCCTGTCCAGCGAGAGGCTTGGCAACTGATGAAGTAAGTGGAGTTGTGATGGTAATGCTTGGTTCGTGGGCATTCATTGATGCACCCCAATTGTTGTACTGAGTATAGATTCCTTCGCGCAAAATAGCTGGCCATGCGTAGGTTTTACCTGTATCGAACAATGGAGTTGAGAATGTAAATTGCTGCGGTGTATTGGGCTGCAAAGTGACCGGCCCTTGCCAGCCAAAGTCTCGGTTTGTTGAACTTGTCGGGCTGCCTGGCCGGCCGACAACACCGACGGCATCAAGTGTTACAGGAAATGTGAAAGTGTTGGTGAGCGAAAATACATAACTCACTGTTTCTCCGCGAGCTGGTGTAGAGTCAGGCTGAGTGATGTTTGTCATAGTGATGCCATTCATCAGTGAAGTCGTCGGGCCAAACCAGTTTGTAAAGTTGGTGACGAATAAATCCTGTCCGTGCAGGTGGGGTGTATAGTCAAACAAGGCCGCGGTCGCACCATTGGTCATGGTGACTACTGTACTACTGTCAATAACGTATTGTCCGCTGTGTGATACGAACGGGTCGTTGGCGTGGCTGTTCTGGTCAGGACACAGATAGTATGGCCCGCCAGCTACATCGTATTGGCTGTAGCAAAAGCCCAAGTCATCGGAATTATCCCAGTTTGGCTTGTTGACGTACCAATTGTTTTGTCCCTCAGAACGATGGCGATCAAAGGTAAGCAACCATGACGCGGCGATAATTTGTCTTGAAAAGTTCTCATCGGCGGCCTTGCAGTATCCGGGACAATTGTAGCCTAAGGCAATGTTGGTGCAACCACCGCCAAACGCATCAGGACAGGCGTAGGTGCAGGTTGTCGCGTGACCGTTGACATTGCAGGTAAATGTTTTGCCTGGCGCTGGGCTACTGGAGAAGGGCCACGATGGATCAGGGTTGTTTGGATGGCAGCCAGCTGAGCCAGTCACGAGGCTTTGCTCTTTTTGAAGTGTCGCGAGCAATACTTGCGGATTAATGCCGTAGGCCTGTGCAGCATGATAGAGCACTAAGCCGGCACTAACATTACCGCCAAATACAAAGCCTTGGCTCGGGTTGTAGCCGGTGGGGTCAGGTGAGGTAAAGCCATTATTAGTGCTAATACAGCTATTCGGGAATGTATTGAGGAAGGTATCAATCTGACTTGCGGTCATCGAGTCGGCATTGTCGAAGACTGTATCATCAATGACATCGTTGTAATTGGCGGTAAGCGCACTAACGCTTCCTTGCATGCCAACGAAGCTGGCTATGATTGCTGCCATCAGAGTGGGAACAAATAATTTCCTCACGGTGTTACCTCTAGGACCAATGGATCATTACTTGACGTTTTCGTTTGTGTTCCAAGGGTTGCTTTCATCGTTTCATGCCATGTACCGACCGTTAGCCCAATATTCTTTGGTTGCCACGACCAATAGACTGCACCACCAGCATCCGTATTCCTGACCTCAAGTGATTTTGTCAGGGTTCCATTTGTGAATATGACCTGACAGGTAGCGCCGGGAGTCGTGTTGCAAGTTGACACCATTTCTTTGTTATCGCTAAGCGATGCTTGCTGCTCGTTGGAATAGGTGCCCCACGGCGCCACTAAGTCGCCGGTTATGGGCGGTGTGTTATTACTGTCCGGCTCATCAGTTTTACTCTCAGAGTTTGTCTTGTCAGTGTTCGATTGGTCTGTGCTGGTACTCGGGGTTGCTGGCTCACCTTTTGTGTATGAGTTACCTGTGGTATGTGATGCGGTTGTCCGCTGCCAGAACGGCAGGCGGTTGGTAAAATAAAGTGCCCCTAGCACAACCAGTGAAAGAATTACTAACATGCCTAATCCGATTAACAACGGTTTGCGTGACGGCGGTTTTGGCTTGGTATTGGCTGTTGGGTAGACCATGTCTTTATTTTAAGATTCTTAACTATAAGTATAACAGGTTTGGTTAACACGCAATGTTTTATATGGAGGTGAGTTGTGATAATTACAAGTATTCCTGGCCACCTAAAACGACACAATTCCTAATCGTTAAGCCAGCCTGAGCAAATACTCGCCATAGCCGGATTTCTGAAGAGGTTTTGCCAAATCTCTCAGCTGGCCCACACTAATATAGCCCTCTTGCCAAGCGACTTCTTCAATACAGCCGATCTTAAAACCAGTACGCTTTTCGATGACTTCGACGAACTGGCTAGCTTGGTTCATGCTCTCGAATGTTCCAGTGTCCAACCAGGCGCTGCCGCGGCCCATGGTCTGTACTTTCAGTTTTCCACGAAGCAGGTACTCTTCATTCACAGAGGTAATCTCCAATTCGCCGCGTGCACTTGGCCTGATGTTCTCCGCAATTGCAACGGCATCATTATCGTAGAAGTAAAGGCCGACAACGGCAAAGTTTGATTTTGGTTTTACGGGCTTCTCCTCGACAGATATAGCCTTACGATTTTTATCGAACTCGACTACGCCATAGCGCTCAGGGTCGGAAACCTGATAGGCAAATACAATACCGCCATTGGGATCGATGCAGTGTTTTAGGCTACTTCCGAATCCATGGCCGTAGAAAATATTGTCGCCAAGTACCAGTGCGACCTTGTCTTTGCCAATAAAGTCTTTGCCAATAATTAATGCTTGTGCCAAACCTTCGGGTTTAGGTTGTACGGCGTAGACAAATTGACAGCCAAGTTGCGTGCCGTCGCCGAGCAAGCGCTGAAAGGACGGCGAGTCCTCAGGTGTCGTGATAATCATGATTTCGCGAATGCCGGCCATCATCAATGTACTGAGCGGGTAGTACACCATCGGTTTATCGTAGATGGGCATGAGTTGTTTACTGATACCTTTTGTAATAGGGTAGAGACGTGTGCCAGATCCACCTGCGAGAATTATTCCTTTCATAATGCTAATTCCTTCTTTATGTAGGCTGCGAGATCGTCATGCCAGTCGTGTGGCGCAAAGCCGGTCGCAGTAAGTTTTGACAGATCCATCACACTTTGAAGTGGTCGTGTCGCGACTCCTGGCTTCTCTGCGAAATACGCTTCAGATGATATATCGCCAACGGATAGGTCAAAGCCGCAAGCTTTGAAAATGATTCGGGTAATTTCCGACCAGCTGGTTGGTGTACCGCTGTTTGTTGCGTTATAAGTGCCGTAGGCCGCATTCGATTGCAATAGGTGGTCAATTATTCGCACAAGCTCACTTGTAAATGTTAATCGGCCTATTTGGTCGTTAACTACGGTTGGGGATATAGCTTTTTTGCCCAGATCAAGTATAGTGCGGACAAAGTTCTTGCCTTCGCCGATAACCCACGTTGTACGCAAAATATAATGTTTCGGTACAAGGCTAACTGCGATGTCGCCAGCGGCTTTGCTTTGCCCATATGTATTGATGGGGCTGAATGATTCATCCTCAATATGCCTAGTATGTGTTCCATCAAACACGTAATCGCTGGAAATATGTATAAGCGAAAGGTTATAGAGTATTGCCGCCTCGGCAAGGTTACGAGGGCCAACTGCATTAACGCGCCACGATGTTATCCGTCCTTCGGCCGTCTCGGCGTTGTCTACATTTGTATAGGCCGCTGCATTGAGAATAACTGCAACATCCGACCAATCAAACGCCAAAACAGCCTCACGGCTGCTGACATCAAGTATAGTGGCATCAATTGCCTTCGCCTTGGGATATCGTTCTCTGAGCGCTGTGCCGAGTTGGCCGTTGGCACCAAGGATGAGAAATTTGCTTGTGTCCATTATTAGAATTCCTGAGGATGTATGTCTGCCAGCGCAGGATTAGACAGGTCCTTATCAGAGATGATCGCTTGTTCCTTTGCAATTGGCCATGCAATAGCTAACACAGGATCATATAAATTAACTGCAGTATATTTGACGTCGGGAGTCCAATGTGCATTAACAAGGTAAGTATATGTAACATTTTCTTCCAGTGTCTGATATCCGTTTGCGACACCACGTGGTACGAAAATTGCTTTACCTGGATCTAATTCAAGTGTAAAGGCCATGCCAAAGGTTAATCCCTTTCTTAGATCTGTCCATGCACAAAATGCTCTTCCGTTTGCTAGCGAGATAAACTTTTCCCAAGGTTCTGCATGTAATCCACGAGTTACACCGCGCTCGCTGTTGTATGAGAAGTTGTTCTGTACGGGGATGAAATGAGGTAGGCCCAACGCCTCCATTTTAGTTGCTTGGTAGTTTTCTTTGAACCAGCCGCGTTTGTCGCCATGTATCACAAGGTCAACTTCAAACATGCCGGGAATAGGCAAGGCTGTTACCTTGAGTTTGTTATATCCTAATGGGTCGAAATTCATAAGTTGTGTTATTGCCCTTGTGCCGTATACGCTGCCTCGACAGCCTGTTTTTCCGGTTCCCACCAGGTGCGGTTGGCTGTATACCAATCGATGGTTTGTTTTAGACCTTCACGCATGCCGTTATTGTCGGTGTAGTGTGGCTTCCAGCCAAGTTCACGGCGGATCTTTGCGGAGTCCATAGCGTATCGCATATCATGGCCAACCCGGTCTTTGACGCTCTCATACCAGTCGCGGGGTTTACTCATGAGTTCCAGGATCATTTCCAAGATCATTTTATTGTTAGTGTGGTCATTATCTGCACCGACAATGTAGGTTTCACCATGCGCTCCCCTATCCAAAATGGTATGCACTGCTTCGTTGTGGTCATCGACATGTATCCAGTCTCGTACGTTTTTGCCTTCGCCATATAATTTCGGCTTCATATCACTTAGGATGTTTGTTATTTGACGAGGAATAAATTTTTCAATGTGTTGGTATGGCCCGTAGTTGTTGGAGCAGTTAGAAATTGTGGCTTTGACACCGAAACTGCGGACCCATGCTCGTACGAGATGATCGGATCCGGCTTTCGTAGCTGAATATGGAGATGATGGGTTATGTGCGGTCGTTTCGTTAAAGCGGCTTGGATCATCTAATTCTAGGTCTCCAAAGACCTCGTCTGTACTGATGTGATGCAGCCGCTTTCCGTATTTACGTATGGCTTCGAGAATTGTGTAGGTGCCAATGATGTTTGTGTCGACGAATGGTCGCGGGTTACGGAGCGAGTTATCGTTATGACTTTCGGCTGCGAAGTGCACAACAATGTCATTTTTTTTCACAAGCTTGTCCATGAGACTTGCATTGCAGATATTACCTTCTACAAACAAAATCTTGTCCATGACAGGCGCGAGATTCGCTTTATTGCCTGCATAGGTTAGTGCATCAAGAACAGTAATATCGTATTCTGGTCGGTTTTTCAGTGTGTAATGTATAAAATTGGATCCAATAAATCCTGCGCCACCAGTAACAAGAATATGCTTTTTAACAGTTGCATGCTGGGGCCGTTTAAGTCTCGAGCCTTGATTATTCCCTCGTCTCATTAACTGTATTGTAGTAGCTTTATTGTCCTCTGAAAAGAATACGGTGACTGCATCATGATATTCTGTTAGAGACGAAGTGAAACAAATGGCATACAATCTTCAAAAGTATACACTTATAATCTTGGCGTCGACGTTTCCGCGGTGGCGGGATGATTCGGTACCGGGGTTCGTACTGGATTTTGCGCGGGCGGTGCGGCCGTCGGTCCGGCGTATTACTGCAATCGTGCCACATTATAAAGGTGCAAAACAGAAGGACATGTTCGAGCCGGATATTCGGGTGCGGCGCTTTCGGTATGCTATCCCTTATAAGTATGAAAACATTGCTTACGGGCAATTCAAAAAGACAAAATTGTATCCGATAAAAGCACTGCTGTATGCGGCTTCGGAATTCTGGTCGACGCTTTTCGTGGGCATGCGTAACCGACCCGTGATATTGAACGCGCATTGGATTATCCCACAGGGTTTTGTGGCGGTACTCGTGGCGCCTCTGCTGCGTGCGAAGGTGGTGGTCTCGGTGCATGGTGCGGACGTCTTCACGCTGAATGGTAAATATATGCGTAAAGTTAAGCGTTTTGTGCTGAAGCATGCAGATTTGGTTGTGGCCAACAGCTCGGCGACGCAAGCAGAGTGCGTAAAATTGTGGCCACACAAAGACTACCCAGTCATTCCAATGGGCATTGATACAGAACGGTTTGCAGCCGCACGGTCGCAGAGGTCGAGTAAGACGTTTGAGGTTATTTTTGTTGGCAGATTCGTGGCAGTGAAGGGTATCCCATACTTATGTAAAGCGATAGATATATTGCATAAAAAACATGAAAATGTGCACTTAAATCTCATTGGCGACGGTCCGGACAGGCCGGAAATTGAGGCGTACGTCAAAGAGCACAACTTGGGAGATGTTATAACGCTGGCTGGCTGGGTGCAGCACCATGAGCTAGCCGATTCTTATGGCAAAGCGGATGTGTTCGTCGGGCCATCGATCAAGGATGATAAAGGCTGGCAGGAAGCACTCGGTTTAGTCTTTGCAGAAGCGTCAGCGGCTGGGTTGCCAGTCGTTGGTACAAACGTCGGCGGCATCACCGATATTGTGCAGGATAAGCAAACGGGCTTGGTTGTTTCACCGAAAGACCCAGAGGCAATTGTCGATGCGCTGGAATATCTCTACAACCACCCGGAAGAAGGCAAAAATATGGGCGAGTACGGCCGAAAATTCGTCCAAGAAAACTTCTCCTGGCAATCTGTTGCCGAACGATATGTGCAGGCGATAGAATCGATTTTTTAGCGACTAAATTCCCGATCAGACCGGGAACGGCGTCTGCTAGCTTCAATTATTCTCAACCGGGCATGGATGACTGGTGAAGAGGGTGAAGCTTGAGCTATTTGCTATGATATATAGGTAATGATCGCTGTGATTATCGCCGGAGGGTCGGGGACACGGCTGTGGCCTCTCTCTACGCCTGGCTATCCCAAACATTTGCTGAAAGTGAACGGCGATGATACTTCTCTGCTCCAGAATGCATACGCTCGTGCCCGCCAGCTAACAAAAGATATCTACGTTATTTCTGAGCTGGGGCATATCGAGCACGTTCGAAACCAACTGCCGGAACTGGCTGATGACCGTTTCATCGTCGAGCCGGCGCGGCGAGGAACTGCCAGCTGTATCGTGGCCGCGCTCGTGGAGCTGGCGAAACAGCACGACAAGGACGAGCCGATTGCATTTATGCCAGCAGATCACTTTATCCGTGACGACGAGGGTTTTGCACATAGCTTCGATGTAGCAAGTACTGTATCAGCGAGGCAGAAGCGTTTGGTGCTTGTCGGGATCGAGCCGGACTATCCGGCGACCGGTTTTGGCTATATTCAGAAAGGGAAATTACTTGACGGCAGTACGTATATTTATAATGTTGCGTCCTTCAAAGAAAAGCCGGATTACGCGGCCGCCCGGCAATATTTAAAGAGCGGGAAATACTTGTGGAACGCCGGTTATTTTGTAGGCTCACTGAATACGTTCCGGCGGGCGATGGATGCATACGCGCCGGGATTAGCGGACGACTGGCGGAAGCTCAGTCAGGTGGATGGTAAGCAGTACGAGCAGACATATTTGGGTTTTGAATCGACATCGATTGATTATGCATTGATTGAAAAGGTTGCTGACTTGCTCGTAGTACCGGCGTCGTTCGACTGGATGGATTTGGGTTCGTTTGCCGACATGCACAAGGCGGTTGACCAGGACGAGCATGGCAATCATGTGCATGGCTTGGCTGAGATCGAAGAAGTAGAGAATTCGTTTATCCAGAATGAAGAGGCGAAGCCGATTGCTGTTATAGGGCTGGATAATATTGTGGTGGTGAATACACCAGCGGGGATTTTAGTGGCGCGGAATGATTTGTCGCAAAAAGTAGGTGACGTAAGTAAGAGGTTGAAGGGGTAACTATGAAAAAGGTTATTGTATTTGATCTGGATGGTACGCTAGCGCCAAGTAAATCGCCGTTGCCGGACCGTATGGCTGAAGTACTGAGTCAACTGCTCGATGTGTTCCACGTATGCGTTATATCAGGCGGCAAGTTCGCGCAGTTTGAAAAGCAACTGCTCGGTAATTTGCAAGTAGATGCGGCAAAGCTCAAGCGCCTGCACCTCATGCCGACGTGCGGCACACGGTACTACATATTTGATGAACTGGCGGCAGCCTGGAAGCAAGTGTACGCCGAAGATTTTACGAAAAAAGAAAAGACAAAGATTATGGCCGCTTTGCATAGAGGCGCACAGGAGCTGGGTATCATTGAGCGCGAGGTGTATGGGGCCTTGGTGGAAGACCGTGGCAGCCAAATTACC
>CAZPPY010000005.1:0-19697 GCA_964588575.1 uncultured Candidatus Saccharibacteria bacterium | reverse complement strand
GCCCTCAGCCTTATCCTGCTTCTCGAATACGCAAGCGGCCTGAGCTGCAGGATTGTCCTGACCAGGCATTTCGTGCTTGGCAATCGCCTCAATATAGCCTTCCATAAGGCACACCAACTGCTCGGGGTTTGTACGTCCCCGTTCTCCCTTTTCACCATTCATCCCGTATCTCAACCTACCAGTATTACTTGATAAGGTAATATAAAACTTATACTGGATTTATGTCAACGGTAACTAGAACTATTCAATAGACGTAGTATGGACTTTTGACTCCTCCTGTCTCAACTTTCGAATAATCCCCGATATACGGTATGCTAATCGCGCAAGCCAGCCTGATGGAGCGGCATTTGTTTCTTCGGTTATATACTCCGGCTGAGTGGCTTGGGGAACACTCGTTGCTTGAGCGTACTCTGCGCCTTCAGTATCGCTGGCTGCTGGCTGGTCGCTACCGCGACGCGGGCCACGTCGCATTAGCCAATCCACATCAGCCCGGACAGTCGTAAGCGGTATATTGAGCTCTTCCGCTATCTGGCTCAGCGATAAACCAGATTGCCGCAGGTGCGCGACAATGGCACGCCGTTCGCCACGCTGTTCATTATTTAGATCACTGCCACCGGACAATTGCATATCTCCGAGGTTTGCAAGGTGAGCAGCACTATCTTCCCAATCATGTAGCGATTGCTCCTGCAGATCAATATCCGGGCTGATGTCGCCCGTATCAAACTCATTGTCACCGTATGATGGATGCTCAAAATCTGCCATACATGCCAGTATCACACCGCCATGAAATATCCACTGTATAAATGTCTACAGGCACGCTTTCGGCAGCTCACCCGATAACGCGGTACACTTCTTCTATTGTCGTCTCGCCGGCGACGACCTTCAGAATAGCGTCCTGCAGCATCGTCCGCATGCCGCTTTGCCGGGCGGCTGCCTCAATTTCATCCGTGCCGATCACCGCACCGGCAGCGCGTTCGAAGAGGCGCCGGACTTCGCCTTCCATCCGGAATTGCTCCCGAATAGCCAGCTGGCCACGGAAACCATACGGATTTTCGACCGAACCGACCGGCTTATAGAGCTGTAGATTATCCAGATTCGGCCGTTCAGTACCCTCCGGCAGCGTATCGACAATCGACCGAATGTGTTGCAGTATTGCATCATCAGGCTGATAGGCCTCTTTTGTTTCAGGATCAAGGCGGCGGACCAGGCGCTGCGCCATAACGAGCCGCACTGCAGAGATAAAGAGCGGGTTCTGACCAATCACATCACCGAGGCGTGTCAGAGCGGCCGCCGCACTGCCGGCATGGAAAGTCGTCAATACGAGATGACCCGTCAAGGCAGCCTGGAGTGCAGTCCGGGCTGTGTCGCTATCGCGTACTTCGCCAACCATCACAACATCAGGGTCGAGCCGAAGCACTGCACGTAGCTTGTCGCCAAAGCTCGTACCAGTACCGTCCTGATTGCTCTGTACGGAAATCTGCGTGATGCCCGAGAATTGATATTCAACTGGATCCTCAATCGTAATAATCTTACGCTCATCGCTGTTCAGGGAATTCATAATGGAATACAGCGTCGTTGTTTTGCCGGAGCCAGTCGGGCCGACCACCATCACGAGTCCGGTTGGTTTCGCAATAATGCCGTCGAGCACCTTCCGTTGATCATCTGATAAGCCGAGCCGTCCGAGATCGTACATGTCAGCCTGCATATTAAACAGGCGCATGACGACATCCATCCCATTAATAGTCGGTACGGTCTCCAATCGAACGTTCACATCCACGCTGGTGCCATCCGCCATACGCACGACCTGTGCAATATGCCCCTGCTGTGCCTCGTCGGCGGAAGTAGATACATTACCGGCGCTCGCGATTGCTGATATAAGCACGCGGTACTTGTCCGGGCTGAGCCGTGCGATCGAATGGAGCACGCCATCGATACGGTAGCGGATGCGCACATCTTCCGCCTGCGTCTCCACATGGATATCTGAAGCATTCAGGTGATACGCCTGCGACACCAGATATGCCAGCATATCGCTCGCTTTCACCTGCTCCAATGTCGCCGACACGTTGCCGACCAGCTCGTCTGAACCAGCAGTATTCAGCGCAATGTCCTGATACACCACCTTTTTGGGCGGGTCATACAATTGCATGTAATCGTGATACCCGGCATCGGAAATAATCGCAAAGTTGATGATTTTGTCATTGAAATGCTGCTTCACGTCCATTAGTGCCGTTTGCGGCGTGGTCGTAAGAATACCAAATACAATGTTGCTCTGTGTCGCATTCAATGGCACCATTTTCAGCCGGTAGAGATCCGGCACAGACATGAGAGACTGGAACAGCTGTTTGTTCTGAACCTGTGACGTATCCACATAGTTTATACCCAGTATCCGCGCCCGGCGCTGGGTAGCTTGCTCCTGTTCCGCCCGCCCCCGAGCAGCAGCATCGTCTTGCATATATCACATAGTATAAAGCATAAGCACCCTCCATCGCTAGCTGTGGACAACAGTACGGGTCCGTGACAAGATAGGTGCCATGAAGCCCGTGGTTCTCATCGCCCATAACCTGCGCAGCTGCCACAATGTGGGGTCTTTACTGCGTACCGCCGAAGGGCTGGGCATAGAAAAAGTTTGGTTGACCGGCTACACACCATATCCGCTTGCCGAACACGATACGCGCATGCCCCACCTCGCACGAAAGTTGCATACCCAAATTCATAAAACAGCTCTTGGCGCCGAGGATATGGTCGCCTGGGAGCACGAAGAATATATCGAATCCATCGTTGCTACACTCAAGCGAGACGGCTATGAAATTGTCGCGCTGGAACAGACCGAGGCGTCCATACCTCTGCCGGCCTTCAAACCGAGCCACAAAACAGCACTTATTGTCGGCCGCGAAGTTCAAGGCATCGAACCAGAATTGCTTGCGTTGTGCGACAAAATTGTGGAGATCCCGATGCACGGCAAAAAAGAATCGTTCAACGTCGCAGCAGCAGCAGCTATGGCACTCTACCATATAAGCACCCGCGATTGGCCGAGTAACTGATTATGCTATAGTATAAGTAACAACTTAAAAACACCAATATGACGCTCATAAAAGCAAAGCCAAGACGCCCTACTACTGAACACCGAAAGCGAGTTGGACGGCATCACCGCCACAGCCACGACTATGTGAAAACGTACTGGCCGTACCTGCCGGTGGCCGCCATCATGGCACTCGGTATTATTGGGAACTCCTGGCTTGGACGAACAAATTACAGCGTCCTCGGCTATGCAACTGACATGAGTGTCCAGAGTTTGCTTGACGACACCAACGTGCAGCGTTCGCAAAATAGCGAGAGTTCACTGATAATCAATGCAGCGCTCAATCAGGCCGCTCAGGCGAAAGCGAATGATATGTCGGCACGGGACTATTGGTCGCACAACACGCCGGACGGTCAGACCCCATGGACGTTTATGACCGCAGCCGGGTACCAGTATGTAACCGCCGGCGAGAACTTGGCCTACGGCTTCGCAACTGCAGCCGACACAGTCACCGGCTGGATGAACAGCCCGGAACATCGTGCGAATATCCTGAACACCTCTTTCCATGACGTCGGCTTTGGCATTGCCGATATAGCCAACTACCAAGGCACCGGACCGGAAACTCTCGTGGTGGCAATGTACGGTTCACAGGCCTCTGTTCCTGCGCCAGCTCCGGCTACTACCCGGCCAACGACTTCAAATCCTGCTTCACAGTCGGTAGTCTCCACTCCGGTGCCCGCAACTTCCGAACAACCGGTTGCAACATCACCGATTACCACAACACAGCCTGTGACCACCAAAAACGATACATTAACGGCCCAACCAACCCAACAGAAAGCCGAACCGGCTCAGCAGCAGATTTCCCGAATTCAGCTCGTCTCTAGTAACACACCCATTAACACATTGGCCGTCAGTATGTTTGGTCTCGCTGCATGCGGTTTCTTCCTGCTTCGCCACGGACTCGCCTGGCGCAAAGTGCTTGTCCGCGGTGAGGCATTCGTCATGCACCACCCACTGCTTGATATGGCTGCTGCGACGCTTGCGTCACTCAGCATTATTTTGAGCCATACCGCAGGCCTCATACGGTAGCTGTGAGTTAGTAGCTACTAGCTACAAGTGTTTTTCTACGACAAGCTAAGGACTATCTGCCATTACCTCATTCATTACTGCGGAATGACATTCTCGGCGCCAACAAGCTGCTGAAGACGAGACAGCGCGGTGTCGTCCCGCCGAATGCGGGAAGGCAGGCGCACAATCTGTTTGGCATCGTCCGCGCCGAGTACTAGCACGACTTCACAATCGCCCGGCTGGTCGTCGATTGTGCGCTTGAGCGACAGTAACAGCTCCTGATCATCGCTCCGTTGCAGGCGAATGTAGATACGCGCGTTCTGCTGTGCCGATGCGGTTGCCGCCGCAGCCGCCGTGGCTTTCTTTGTCTTCGGCGTGGCTAATTTCTTCTCGGTCGCCTGATAACTCACAGCTTGCTCGTGCGTGACTTCACGGGCGTCATCGGCAATAATCTTTAGTTCTTCCGTGATGTTGCCGTCGCGGTCTTTGGCGCCGACTTTGCCGCGGATGATCACCACCCGGTCGCGCTCCCACAATCCGATCGTCTTCTGCAGCACGCTTGGGAAGAGAATAACCTCAATCTCGCCAAATTCATCTTCGATCTTCACGAACGCCATCTTCTGGCCGTTTTTTGTCATAATCTCACGCACCGCCGTTATATTTCCGCCAACACTGACCCCCCTGCCGTCATGTCCTGACTCTAGCGTATTCAGCGGCAACGTCTGCTCCTGCAGGATCGTCGAAAATGCCGCGAGCGGGTGCTGACTGAGATAGAGCCCGAGAAGCTCGCGCTCCCAGAGTAATTGCTCACGCGAATTGTACTGCGTTGCTGGCGCCTGCAGCAACAGGACCGGCTTGGCCGACACGGCATCTTCAAGCAGATTTCCGAACAGGTCCGTCTGGCCGCTGAGCGCCTGTTTCGCCAGCTTGGAACTATACGCCATGATCATCTCCAGGTTGTGCAGGAGCGTCGAACGGTCGGAAAATCGGTCGAAGGCGCCGGCTTTGATCAGGCTTTCAAGCGCCTTACGGTTCACGATCCTCGTGTCGACGCGGGCCAGGAAGTCTGCCAAATCGGCAAATGGGCCATCTGCCGCCCGGGCACGCAGGATTTCCTCAACCGCACCGGTACCGACGTTTTTGATCGCCGCCATACCGAACCGGATTTGTGGGCGTTCAGCCGGCACAACCGCAAATTCAACGAACGATTCGTTTACGTCAGGCAGCAGCACGTCGATGCCCATCTTTTTGCATTCCGCAATCTCGATCGCCAGGCGGTCGGTGTCGTCGTAATCACTCGTCATCAGCGCCGCCATGAACGCCGCAGGATAATGTGCCTTCAGATACGCTGTCCAGTATGCAATAAGCGCATAGCACGCAGCGTGCGACTTATTGAAACAGTAGTTGGCAAACTCTTCCAGCTGATCCCAGAATTTTTCCATGACTTCCGGTGCGACGCCGCTATGCTCGACGCCGCCACGCACAAACTCGGGCTTCATCTTCTGCATCAGTTCGATCTTTTTCTTGCCGATCGCCTTGCGCAGCGTGTCCGCCTGTCCGCCGGTAAAGCCACAAACGTCCTTGCTGATCTGCATGAACTGCTCTTGATACGCCAGGATGCCGTATGTATTTTTGAGTGCGGACTCCATGCTTGGATGCAGATAGCTGATTGGCTCCTGTCCGTGTTTGCGCTTGATAAAGCTATCGATAAACTGCATCGGCCCGGGACGATACAAAGCGCCCATAGCGATAATGTCATCAAAGACAGTCGGCTTCAGCTCCTTCAAATACCGTTTCATGCCCGCAGATTCAAACTGGAAGACGCCGGTTGTGTCGCCGTTACTGAACAGCTCGTACGTTTTCGCGTCATCAAGCGGGAGCGACGACAGGTCGACTTCGTCTTTATGCACTTTGCGAATGATACGCAGGCAGTTATTGATAATCGTCAGGTTGGAGAGGCCCAAAAAGTCCATTTTCAGCAGTCCGAGTTCTTCCACTTGACCCATCGGGAACTGGGTTGTAATCACGCCTTTTTGCGCCATTTCAAGCGGCATGAATTTGACAAGGTCGTCAGGTGCAATTACGACACCGCAGGCATGCACGCCATGGCTACGAACGGTACCTTCCAGGATCATCGCTTCATCGATGACACGTTTGCTGACCTCATTCGTTTCGTATTCGCGTTTGAGTTCCAAGTCTTCTTTCAATGCCGTTTTGAGCGGCACATGGCGGCCCTGCACCGGCTGCGGCAGCATTTTCGCCAGTCGGTCGGCGTCGGCGTACGGCACCTGCAATACCCGCGCCACGTCGCGCACGGCGTTCCGGGCAAACATTCGGCCGAAAGTAACAATATTCGCGACTCGCTCATGACCGTATTTGTCGGCGCAGTACTGCACGACTTCGTCGCGGCGCGTGTCCTGAATATCCACGTCAACATCGGGCATTGATATGCGGTCGGGGTTCAGGAAGCGTTCAAACAGCAAATCGTATTTGAGTGGATCAAGGTCAGTAATCTTGACGGCGTAGGCCATAATCGAACCGGCGGCGCTGCCACGCCCTGGTCCGAAGATAATACCGCGGTCTTTGCCCCAATTGATGAAGTCGGCAACGATTAAGAAATAGCCGTTGAAACCCATCTGGTCGACAACACTGATCTCATAGTCGACACGATCCAGTACCTCTTTGGACAACAATTTGCGTGCGTCCTCGATGGATAACGTTTTGGATTCTTCCTCTGTTTTGCCGCCGTACCGCCAGGCCAGGCCCTGGAACACCCACTTATGCAAGATGGATTTCTCTGTCTCGCCCTCCGGTACCGGGAACTTCGGGATGAGAATCCGTCCCAGCTCTATCTCCAATTTGCACCGGTCGGCAATCACTTTGGTGTTCTGAATAACTTCAGGATGGTCCTTGCCCCAGCGTTTGATGATTTCGTTCGGATCTTCGACATGCAGCGGATAGTTCTTCAGGGTCATGCGCTTCTCATCGCTCAAGAAAGATCCGGTACCAACGCACAGCAGGATCTCGTGTGCTTCTTGGTCCTCATGCTTCAAGTAATGTGCATCACAGGTCACAACCACCGGAATATTGAGCTCCTTACCAAGTTTGAGCACCCCCTCGTTGACCCGTTGCTGCTCTTCGTTGAATAGTGAGTTCTCTGGATGGCCGTGATCCTGAATCTCCAGATAGTAGCGGTCGCCAAATACACTCTTATACCAAGTTGCAATCTGTTTGGCGCGGTCGTACTGGTCCTGCTTCATCGCGTCGCCGATTTCACCGCCCATACAGGAACTGAGAACGATCAGGCCCTCGTTGTATTGCTCCAGCAAATCATGGTCAATGCGCGGGAAATAGTAATAACCCTCCAGATTTGCGAACGTACTCAAGCGCAGCAGGTTATGATATCCGGTCTCATTCATAGCCAGCACGATCAAGTGATATCGCTGCTTGTCTTTTTGCGGGTCTTTGTCGGTATGCTTGCGGGCGGCGATGTACGTTTCGATGCCAATAATCGGCTTGACGCCTTTACTATTAGCCTCTTTATAGAATTCAATCGCGCCGGACAGCGTGCCGTGATCCGTCATGGCCACTGCTTGCATGCCGGTCGATTTCACGAACTCCACGAGGTCAGGGACACGCGTCAGCCCGTCGAGCAAGCTGAACTGCGTGTGATTGTGAAGGTGCACGTAATCGGCCGCACTCAGAATATGTGCGTTATCAGATACAGAACCGGCAGCGTGCGACACTTTCGCCAAAGATACCCTCCAAACTAACGTATGCTTCGATTATAACCACTTCAGCGCCCACGCGAAACAGGGAGATTTACAACAAAAAACCGCCGTACGGTAAGCCTGACGAGGTGAAAAAAATCATCAAGATATGACGAGAGCGTGATACTTTACTTACCTATTTTGGCACAGGCCAAAGGTTTTCAGTGTTTCTCACGCTCGGATTTGTCGGGAACGCTCCTCGAATATTCTGCCTAGAGCAGCATTTTCTTCGGAACGTACCCGATACTAACCATGGAACAGGGATAAATTTCACCGACAACGGCTACTTCCTGTCTCCACAGTAGATTGTTAATTCTCAGAAATTTCCAGGTATTTCCGAGTTGATCACTCTTCGTCCGCAAAACCGCGCTACCCATAATGCGCGATACAATAGCGACTACTAATGATGTTGCCGGAAGCTCACGCGTTCGATGACGCTCAGTACGATCCATATTGATACTATCTCTATGTCGACTTCTTGTTGCTTATTTTAACTTGCACGACTTTCCGTCACAATCTTCCTCTCAGGGCAAGCATCATGCGGTCTCTGTCGTCAGTGCCTCGATACGCCCTTCTTTTAGGCATAAAGAGTGAGTGGGGAGGTTTACCGCCACTGCGTTTCGCCGAAGCATAACGCTTTACGTGGTGTCATTGGAATAGTGGGCACTATTCACTTACTGTTAGTCTGGCAAGCATCCGAAGACACTTGGGACTTACGGCTGGAACTCCATTCACCAATAGGTGCGCACTCCAACATCTTTGAATGATCAATCCATTTCAATGGACAATGTACACAATTATACACTCATTTACATTATTGTCAATACCAAAGTTGGAAAAAATGTAGCTTCGAAGCCGCCGCTTACCGTTTTCCTTCTTAGATATCAAGCCAAAAGAAGAGAGAAGGGGTCTTCGAAAGGAGTTATTTCTTCAGATATTCCCGTAAATGCTTGAGCGCGCTATTGCCCTGATCCACGGCCAGCCGCAGATCGTCGTCTTCTGCATCACCTTCGTGTACGGCGCTCACCACTTCACGTGCTTTTTCGCGGGCGGTGCGTGCTTGCGCAACTAACGTATCAAGTTCTTTCCGCGCCTGGTCGCTCAGGTTCGCGCTGCGGCGCTTCGCTTCGTCAAGGACGTCGCCAAGTTCCGCAGCCACATTTTTGAGCTGCCGTTCGGCTTCACTTATGCTGTTCCGCGCTGTCCGCTTGATATCCTGGCGCGTCTCGCGGCCGGATTTTGGTGCCGTCAAAATACCCGCCAAATAGCCGCCGACGGCCGCCAAGCCAACTACAACTGCTAATTTCTTAAATAACTTTCCCATACGTTGCCCTCCTGTTACATCTGTTATTTATGCATTTTATCAACAGTTTTCATCACGTTCCGTAAAACTTTAAACAGCGCCAGTGGGCCGCTGGCATTCTTCAGCATTTCGGCCGCTTCGCCAGCCGTTTCCACGACTTGTTCGGCGTGGTCAACCATGCGTTTTATGGCTGCTATGAGCCTGGCAACCAGTACGAGCACAATAATACTAACCAGCAAGAACAATGTAAGCACCGACGAGACGATAATAACTAAGATGGATTCAGCTTCGTGCATGATAACGTACCCTTATAGTTTCAGTTAATACTACTTGAGCTTTTTTTGCAAATAAGCACGCAAATCCTTACCAATATCTTCGCGCTGCAACGCAACCTCGAACACTGCTTGCAGGTACCCTAGCTTATCACCGGTATCGAAGCGCGTGCTGTTCATGATTTCACAGCCATAAAACGGTTTGCCATCAGCCAGCATCGGCTGTATCACCCAATCAGTGACGTAAAACTCTTTACCCGGTTCCAGGTGCGCCAGCCCTTGGTCCAAATAGGTAAATATTTCCGGCGAAAACAGATAGCCGCCAACACTGGCAAGATTCGATGGCGCACGCGCCGGCTCCGGCTTTTCAACTACCGCATTCATCTTTATAACGCCCTCACGAACCGGCGTACCGCCAACGATGCCGTAGCGCCGGTAGTCCTCTTTGCTCGTTACTTTAATGCACGGCAAAATACTGCCATCCAATTCATGATATAGGTCGATCATCTGTTTGAAGCCGTTCGGCTCGGCAAATGTCAGGTCGTCTGCAAACGCATAGATAAACGGCTCGTCATCAATGAGCGATGCAACGTTCATAAGCGGTGTGGCGGAACCGTACGGTCCCTTTTGGCGCACGTAAATAAAGTTCGCCATGTCGGCAATACGATTCATTTCCTCGATGTAGTGCGCTTTGCTGGCGCCGCCAGCCCGTAGATTATTCAAGAGATCTTCATTGGGCGTATCGAAGTGATCTTCGATACTTCGCTTACTATAGCCGGAGACAATGATGATATCTTTGATGCCGGCTTCCACGAGCTGCTCGACAATGTACTGGATAACCGGCTTGTCGACGAGTGGCAGCATTTCCTTCGGCATCGCCTTCGTCTGCGGCAAAAATCGCGTGCCAAACCCCGCCGCTGCAATTACGGCTTTGGTAACTTGTTTTTTCATGTGCCCTCCTTAGAGACCAAGCTGCTTTTTAATCAGCTGCTGGGCAAGGCCAGGATTGGCTTTGCCCTGCGAGAGTTTCATAACCTGGCCGGTGAGAAAGCCGATGGCTTTCATTTCGCCATTTCTGACGTCGTTGGCTGCTTTTTCGTTTTCTGCAAGTACTTGTGCAACAATTTTCGCAATTTCGCCTTCATCAGAAACTTGTAACAAATTCTTGGCCTCAGCAATCTGTTCGGCGCTACCGCCATGTGCCAGCAATTCGTCAAGCACTTCTTTTGCAGCAGACGAGCTCAACTTGTTGTCTCCAACAAGTTTCGACAAGGCAATCAATTCTTTTTCATCGACGACCCGGTTTGCTGCCTCGGCTTCAGCCTCTTCATTTACCGGCCTGAGCATCCAGAACGCGACACGCCGCGCATCCTCTGCTGTGGAAGTATGTAACACATTCACCACCAGCCGGGCTGTTTCTATATCAGCCAGAACATCCTCGACGACTTTCGCATCGATACCAATGCTTTGTAATTCTTTGCGGAGCTCGGTTGGCAATGTTGGCATTTCCTTACGGATGCCGTCAATATATGCCTCGTCAAGCACGACGGGCGGTATATCGGGATCTGGCATATAGCGATAATCGTGCGCTTCTTCTTTGGAACGCTGACTGAATGTTTTCTGCTTGGCATCGTCCCAGCCACGTGTCTCCTGGACGACAGATTCGCCTTTCTCCAGGAGCTCAATCTGACGGCTCACTTCAAATTCGATAGCTTTTTCGACACTGCGGAAGCTATTTAAATTCTTCGTCTCGCTGCGAATACCCAGCTTCGCTGGATCTTTGCTGACGCTGACGTTTACATCAAACCGCATGTGCCCAAGGTACAGGTCGCAATCGCTGACGTCAGCGTATTTCATGCGCAAAAACAATTCATGCGCGTAGGCTTTGGCTTCGGCCGCCGAATGAATGTCCGGCTCCGACACAATTTCCAAGAGGGGCGTGCCGGCACGGTTTAAATCTACCAGGCTGTAATCTTTTCCGGTCGGATGCGTGCTCTTGCCGGCATCTTCTTCAAGATGTGCACGGGTTATACCGACACGGAATGTGCGGACTTCTTTGCTGGCCTCGTCAACCATTGGTACGTCGATGTATCCGCCCGCGATAATCGGCTGGTCATACTGCGAAATCTGGTAGCCTTTTGGCAAATCGGGATAGAAATAGTGTTTACGATCAAATTTGCTGAAGCGGGCAGGCTCAGAGCCGAGCGCAAACGCCGCGCGTGCCGCCAACCGCACAGCTTCACGATTCAATACGGGCAGCGCGCCAGGCAGTCCAAAGCAAATATGACTGACGAGCGTGTTCGGTGGAGCTTCCCGGGCGTCATTGCCGACAGCCGCGAATAATTTGGTTTTCGTTTTTAGCTGGACATGGCACTCAATACCGACGGTCATCATATACTGTTTGCGTACTTCCGGGCTAATCACGACAGCGCCCCCAAATCTTTCAACGCCTGACGTAAACCCTTCAGAGCGTTCTGGACATCTTTTTGATACAGGCGTGGTACCTCTTCATGCACGATCTTATTGCGGAGTTTATGACCGAACCATACGCCGTCGTTATCGCTCAGCATACGCTGCGCGGCAACCAGGCGTTCGCCCATAGTCTTGCCTTTGCAGCGGGATTGTTTGAGTGCTTCGTCGAGAAGTTTGTCGGCATTAATGACCGCCAGCGGCCACGTCTCGCTTTTCGCACACAGACTTTGAACCTCCTGCCAGCGCAGACGATATTTCTCAGTATCAAACCCACGCCGAGTGCGAACTTTCATAAGCGCACCAAAGCTCACAACTGCCAAGAGAATAATCACACAGGATGCAATCAATAAAATTGTATTCGTCATATTATGCAGCATAGAGTAATTCCTCGGTCGCTTTTGCATATGCCAACAGCTCACGATCATGATGTTGCGGCGCAATTATTTGGAAGCCAACCGGCAAGTTGGCAGCCATGCCCGCTGGAATACTAATAGCAGGCGCGCCAATCAGATTGGCCGCAACCGTCAAAATATCAGCCAGGTACATGGCCAGCGGATTCGCGGCATTCTCGCCAATCTTAAAGGCCGTCGTCGGCGCAACTGGACCAACCAACAGGTCGACTTGCTCGAACGCCACAGCCGCTTCGTTGATAAGCTTCGTTCGCACGGTCTGCGCACGCTTGTAATACGCATCATAATAACCGCTGCTCAGCACATAGGTGCCGATCATGATACGGCGCTTAGCCTCTTTGCCGAAACCAATACCTCTGGATTTGGTATAACTCTCCTCAAGATTCTTCGCTTCTGGGTAGCTGTAACCGTACCGTTGGCCGTCGTAACGGCCAAGGTTGCTGCTGACTTCGGCGGGACACAAAATATAGTACACGGCTAGTGCCAGCGGAATTGAAGGCAGACTCACTTCCCGAACGTCCGCGCCGGCCGCTTTCAGTGCCGCAACTGCTTTCTCAATCTGCGTACGGACACCCGCCTCCAGCCCTTCGCCCATGTATTCTTTGATAACACCGATTTTCTTGCCTTTGACATCTGCAGCATCGACTATGTAGCCCGCCGAGTCGCGGTCAACGGTCGTGCCGTCCAATTCATCTTTGCCGGCCATGACATCAACTACAAGTGCTGCATCGTCGACGGTGCGTGCAAAGGTGCCCACGGTATCGAGACTGCTGCCCATAGCGACAATGCCGCTGCGCGACATAAGTCCGTACGTTGGCTTGTAACCTACAATACCAACAAGGCTGGCCGGCTGTCGCGTTGAGCCGCCCGTGTCGGTTCCAAGTGCAAACGGCGCCATGTCCAGTACAACGGCCGCCGCTGAGCCGCCGGATGAGCCGCCGGGCACTCGCGTCTTGTCGTGCGGGTTTAATGTCGTGAAGAAATCTGAATTTTCAGTACTTGCGCCGTGCGCAAAGGCATCGAGGTTTGCCTTGGCGACACAGATGGCGCCTTCTGCTTCCAACCGTTCAATGACCGTAGACTGGTATGGTGCATAGAAGCCCTTCAGAATATTACTGGCAGCGGTTGTTTCAGCGCCAAAAACAAGATAGTTATCTTTGGCTATGAATGGCACGCCAGCCAGCCGGCCAACATTTTCACGATTTTTCACGCGTTCGTCAATCTGTTGTGCCCGCTCCCGCGCACGTTCGTCAATTGTGGCAATAATGGCCTGGTATTCCTGCTTATCGGCAATAATTTTGAGCGACTGTTCAACAAGGTCTATCGCCTTCAACTCGCCACGATTTATCTTGGCCGCGATAGCAGCGATCGGCAACCAGCGTCCGGTCGTATCCATGCCGCTAACCTATCATCCGCTTAACTTTGATTTGGGCGTCCTGCACGTGCGGAACGTTCTTGAGCAAATCACGCGGTTCATAGCCGTAGCCGCGCACTTCGTCCGGACGCATCACGTTTGTGAGCCCTGTCACCTGATTTGTCGGCAAAAGCCCAGTGATGTCGACTGCCTGCAGCTGCTCGACATACTGGAGAATTTCACTTAGCTCCTTGCGGAATTCTTCTATCTCTTCGTCGGTCAGGCTCAGCCGGGCTAAATGAGCCAACTTTAATACTTCCTCGCGGGTTAACATACTCATTGGCTCTGATTATAGCAAATCTTCACATCGATAATGCATGCGATCATGTATGTAGGAATTTTAATTGATTTTTAACAATTAATATGGTTTCAAGAAACAATGTGTCCTATACTTGGCAGTAACGTTCATTATGGGAAGGCAGCAACACAGTCAGGAAACGCTCGCCGGAGAAATCCGGATGGCAAACGACGTGCTTGCCCAGTATGATGCATTCGCAGCGCTGTATACCCGGCTTGGGAGTCATGTCTATCAGGTGGCGCTCAATGCGCTTCGAAATCCGGCTGCAGCCGAAGACATAGCCCAGCAGGCTTTTTTGCGGGCCTGGCCGCACTACAAACCAGGGGCAATGACCGCCCAGCACGAACAGGCATGGTTGTCCAAAATTGCCATGAATCTTGTGCGGGACCGCTGGCGCGCACTGCAATCCCGGCCGCTAGAAAGTTCGCTCGACGCATTATTCGAGGAGGGTTTCGAACCGGAGGACCCGCATGACCACATAGACCGTGCAGAAGACGCGAATGACGCAGCCGCGGCCATACCGGACGGCCTGAACGCAATGAACCCGCGGCAACGCAAAGCGGTATCGCTTCGCTTCGGCAGAGACATGCTACTCACAGAAATCGGGGGGGAGCTGGGTCTGACAAAAACAGGGGTTTCGGTGCTGATCAAAGAGGGACTGACGAGAGCTCGCACCGCAATCGATAACGACCACACCGCCGCTTAAACAAAAGCGCCGTCTGTCGGCAAAGTTACATTTTCGATTTAATGTCGTGGATAATGTCCCGGAGTTCGGCGGCTTGCTCAAATTGCAAGTTTGCGGCCGCCAATTCCATTTGGCTTGTCAGGTCTTTGACCAGGCTGCCGTATTCATCTTTTGGAATCTTTTTCAAGTCAAGCTTGGCACGCTTTGCTTCTTCGGGCAGTTCAGGCTGCATGCTGGCTTCGACCGCTTTGCTGATACCTTTTGGCGTGATGCCATGCTCGACATTGAATGTTTCCTGCAGTTGCCGGCGAGCTTCGGTCGTGTCGATCGTCCGCCTCATTGATGCGGTGATGTGGTCGGCATACATAATGACATGTCCGTCGACATGCCGGGCAGCGCGGCCAACCGTCTGGATAAGCGCTTGCTCGCTGCGAAGGAAACCTTCTTTGTCGGCGTCAAGAATCGCCACCAAGCTGACCTCCGGCAGGTCAAGCCCTTCACGCAGCAGATTAATGCCAACGAGTGTGTCGTATACGCCGAGCCGGAGGTCGCGTAAGATGTCAGTTCGATCCAGCGTATCGACATCGCTGTGCAGATACGCCACTTTGATGTTCAGTTCTTGGAGGTATTCGGTCAATTCCTCGGCCATGCGCTTGGTTAACGTGGTCACGAGTACGCGCTGATGTTTGTCAGTCGTCAGCCGGATCTCATGGATCAAGTCGTCAATCTGTCCATCAATTGGACGAACTTCAATCTTTGGGTCAAGAAGCCCGGTGGGGCGAATGACCTGCGTAACCGGCTCCGGCGAACGCGACAGTTCATACTGTGCCGGCGTGGCTGAAACGTACACCACGTTGTTCACGTGGCGCTCAAATTCAATGAAAGTCAGCGGCCGGTTGTCCAGCGCACTTGGCAGGCGAAAACCGTGCTCGACGAGTACTTCCTTGCGTGCGCGGTCGCCGTTGTACATGCCCCGTACCTGCGGAATGGTCATATGAGATTCATCGATAAACATCAGATAATCATCTGGGAAGTAATCCAGAAGCGTGGCCGGCTGTTCGCCTGGCTCGCGGTTCGTCAGATAACGAGAATAATTTTCAATTCCCTTCACAAAACCAGTTTCTTTCAGCATTTCCAGATCAAATTGCGTGCGCTGGTCCAGCCGCTGGGCTTCCAGTAACTTGCCATGACCCCTAAACTCAGTTAAACGGCCGGCCAATTCTGATTCAATCTTGCCGATCGCCAGCTGCAGCTTGTCCTGCGGCGTAACGTAGTGGGAACTCGGGAATACCTTGATTGACACCGGCGTAGCGAGGATCTCGCCGGTCAAGGGGTCGATTTTTGTAATTCGTTCGACTTCGTCGCCGAAGAATTCCACACGGTAAGCAAGTTCCTCGCCAGCCGGAAAAATATCCACGACGTCGCCGTGGACCCGGAACGTACCGCGATGAAAATCTATATCGTTCCGCTGGTACTGTATGTCCGTCAGTTGGCGTAACAGCTTATCACGCACCCGCCGCTCGCCGGTCGCTACATCAATCGAAAGCTGCATGTAATCCGACGGCGTACCAATGCCGTAAATACAGCTGACGCTGGCCACGATAATCACATCGCGCCGTGTCAACAGTGCATCAGTTGCCGCGTGGCGCAGCCGGTCGATTTCTTCGTTGATCTGAGAATCCTTTTCGATATAGGTGTCAGATCGCGGGATATACGCCTCGGGCTGGTAGTAATCAAAGTAGCTGACGAAATAATGAACGGCATTATCAGGGAAAAAATTCTTGAATTCAGAATACAACTGTGCAGCCAGCGTCTTGTTATGGCTGAGCACCAGCGTCGGTTTCTGAACATTCTGAATAACATTGGCCATGGTGAATGTCTTGCCGGAACCGGTCACGCCGAGGAGCGTCTGCTCTTTCGTACCTTTTAACAAACCGTCGGTCAGCTGGGAAATCGCCGCCGGCTGGTCGCCCTGCGGGCCGAACTCACTCTTGAGACGAAACGTATTCACTCGTCTATTGTAACAGTTGTGACTAGGAGTTGAGGCGTATGGTCCGGATCAGTGCTTCGACAGTCGAAACCATATTGCGCGGATCTGAGCCGTAGATGGAGTAGCGTACCTGCAGGTGTTTATTATTGCCCAAGTCGAACAGATAGATATAATCTTTATCGCCTTTCAAGCGCGACCCCAAACCGCCAGTCTGATCCGCCGGATATTCATAGAAATATTTTTTGCCCACGATCGGGTTTTCCTTTCCATTCTCTAATGTATAACTGGACGATGTACTATTTGGTACGCTTGCGCTGCCTGTAAATAACGTCATGAAGAGGACAACCGAACCGTCGCTGCCAAATTGGGTATTAGTGACGACCGGTGCCGTGCCGGCTTTTATTTCCGGCTGCGCTTCACCACCAATCATGAATGAGTCGCTGTTGGTATCGCGCAGCACATGCCAGCCATCCGGGAATGTCACGCTGTACGCTCCTTTGCCGGATGTCACCGTCTTGTTCCAGCCGCTATGCTGGGCGGCAAGCTGATCTGTTGCGTGATTCAATCCTGCCTGATTGCTATTTTGGAGACGCCAGACATACCAGCTTATAGCGCCAATTGCCACGAGCGTCATTAGGGCGGCGAATACCTCAAGATGCCCAAAACCAGTCTGGCGCGATTTAGCCATGCCTCTCTCCTTACCGTCTTTGTTATTCCTAGCCGGCACGGGGCGGCGGACTCTGCATGGGATTACGGCGCAAATACCAGTGTTCGCCGTGCTTCAATTCTTCACGGACATCAGCAAACTTCACATCGAGCAGTTTCACGAGCTTTTTCACAAGCAGTTTTGGGTCGTGCTCCAGAATCACGATATCACCATCCGGCGGGTCAAGCGTCTTCATGAGTTCCGGAATCAGGTCGGCCGTCCCCCCGGTACCAAGCAAGACGCCGCAGGGTTTGTGCGCCTCCAGCGCTGAGGTGAATTCATGCAGGCTGCCGAACCTACCGCCCACGGTGATAACCGCGTCACTTGACTGCACCAGATATAAATCACGCCCTACGTAGCTCAAGCCAGTAAAATTGATAAAGTCGAACACATCGTGCGGCAAACGGTATTTACGGATATGCTCCCGCAGGCTGGTCGCAGGCGAAAAGCCAATACTCGTACCGCCTTTTAACTTGGCGCCATACGCCGCGTAGTACGGCAAGCCGACGGTCGCGCCGGTCGTAATAATATGCCCTGCTTCTGCAATAGATTCGCCGAGGATTTGGGCCTTGCCGTGTGATTCTTCAATCGTTGCGCCCGCGGCCGCACCAGATACACAGATGGAGTAACGCAGGGCTTTGAGTTCTTTTAGATCATCCGACATGTTGGTTTTTTCGTATCACCTTTACTTTATAGTACTTGTGCTTCTTCGGCAAGTTGTGATTCCAGGCCGCCAACGACTGCCTGCTCCACATTGTCGTGCTTCAAGTAGCGAATGACCAGCTCACTCCATAGGCTGTTCTGGAAGTAGTGGACAATACGGTGCTGGTAAGGCAGTCCATTGCAAAGATTCAACGCCGCATCGATGATATTGAACGATACTGGACGATGGCCGTCGATCATGCCGAGTGTAGCAGTATGGTGCCAAAACTCCATGCTTGGCTCGATGAAGCTGATCGCCTTTTCCACGGAGTGCCAACTGAGGTCCTCTCGTTGTATATGAGGCTCAAAGAGGTCTTCGCGAAAGCGGCTGGCAAATCGTGCGTAATAGCGTTGAATAATGTGCCACGGCACGGCGCCGTCGAGCAGTTCCGCCGACAAAGCCGGCTGATCGGTCACGACTGCCTGCAGGAGTGCGCCAAAATCCGGACGTACCTGGCATAACTTCAGAAATGTGCTGCATGAGCGGACTTCGTTCATGTCGTGAAGCGCAATTAAGAGCGTCGTCAGGGTAACGGCTGGCGGTGTGACAGGTGGAAAAGGCAACACAACGACCGCACCCCATTCCTTGAGCGCAACGATATTATGCTTTTTGCGGGCGACGATCGTCTCGGCCAGTTCGTGCCAGTGCTTTGTGTCGGGCGCCAGTACTGCAAGGTTGCGGATTTCAAAATCAGCGGCTGTTAGCTTTTTGTACGTATCAAGCATGGATTTCCGCCAACTGGCGGACTCCAGTAACCAGGCGGCGGCAATGACAGCCAAAACCGGCTCGCGCCGAACCAGGGAGTCGAATGAACGGTAGCCGAGTGCCTTCACTGTCTGTTTCGGCGGCATTTTTTTCAGTAACCGCTTGCCGACGGCAGGCTTCAGCGCAAATACCTGCTTCGGGATCGGCAGGTCGCTCAGCGCCCTACTGATGCTACCGTGGAGTGCGGCGTCATCGCCGTATTTACGCCGCAGTGTCCCCGCCAAGCGGGCGTCGTCATCACGGACACGCTGCTGTAACGCTTCGTACAATTCCATACCGGTTGTATCCTGAGGATTCAGGCCGAGCTCCCTCAGCTTTGCCCTGGCTGCACGTTCAATTTCAGCCGCCAGACGAATATCGGTGCTTTGGTGTCCGCTGGCTGCCTCCAGACGGTTCAACCGCTGGTGGAACATGGGCTCGCCGGCTCCCAGCAGTTCTGATAAAACCCTCGTCATAGTTACTTTGATCTTACCACAAGCATCATTCTGACCCCAACATACATTCAGTCCGGCTACAGGCCACCATGTATACTAGATAGCAATGATGATACCTACCGGCGTCAGCAAACGCTTCCAATTGTTTGTGCATCGACTTCTTGCTATAGCTGATCACGTACGTGCGTTCGTTGGATCGTCATTGGCACGGAAACTGATGCTGGCACTCTTCGTCGTGCAGGCAGTAATGCTCGCCTGCATAACAGGCATTGGTGTCCCGCCGGACGAGACAAACCACATTAGGTTTATCGAGTACTATGCCAACCACACGCTGAGCCCCATCTTTTCCAATCAGCAGCCGACCTATAATCTTGGCGACAAGACACGG
>CAZPPY010000004.1:14126-20616 GCA_964588575.1 uncultured Candidatus Saccharibacteria bacterium | reverse complement strand
TTTGTCTGGTCCAGTAGTCGAGCAATACGTCGAACGCCTGCTCCTTTTGCTCGACGACAGAATTACCCGCGGGCTGATTGACTGGCTCGGTTTCCGCCGCTCGTTTATCCACTTCGAACAGCAGCAGCGGCTCAGCGGTCGGCCATCATATTCCATGCAGAAGCTCATCCACCTGGCAGTCAATAGCTTTACTGCCTACAGCCTCGTACCACTAAAACTTGCAGGCTATCTAGGGGTCGCAATCCTTGCAATTTCCATTCCGGCCGGTACATTCATGACTATTAATCGTATCTTTTATCACTGGCCGATTCGTGGCACCGCGTTCCTGGCAATTATGCTGGTTTCGCTCGTCGGCATTGTGCTGGCGTGTCTCGGGCTGATATCGCTGTATATCGCCCACATACACGCCGAAGTTACCAACCGGCCACTATACATCGTGCGCAATGAAGTTACTGAAACGCTGCAAAAACCCGTACAAGACAGCAGTCTGGAGGAGGCCTGAAGCACACATGAAGATCATATGGCTCACCTGGAAAGACATACGACATCCTGCAGCAGGCGGCGCCGAACTCGTTGCCTACGAGCTCTGCCAGCGACTGCTGCGTGACGGTCACCACATTACCATGCTCACATGCAAGTATCCCGGCGCAGCCGGCGAAGAAGTGATTGGGCGGCTGCGCATTATCCGCGTAGGCAAAAACCGTTATACGCATCCCGTACAAGCGCTTGCGCATTACATACGAAACCTGCGCGGAAATTTTGACTACTTGATCGAAGAAGTCAACGGTGGTGCGCCATATTTCAGCAGCCTATTTACAGGCCGCGAACGGGCTATCATGCTGTACCACCAGCTGGCGCGCGTCAACTGGCTCTACGAGATCAAACGACCGCTGAGCTACGTTGGATACTACGGTCTCGTGCCATTCGCAACGCGGCTCGCAAGCCGCGCGCGTACGCCCGTCATTACTGTTTCTGAAAGCACGCGCCAGGCGCTCACGCGTTATGGCTTCGAGCCAAAACGCATTCACATCATCTCTGAGGGCATCGACATTGCGCCGGTCCCTAATCTGAAAGCAATTACAAAATTCCAGCAGCCAACACTGCTATCACTCGGCGCCATGCGCGCCATGAAACGCACGATGGACCATATTCGGGCATTCGAATTCGCCAAACACCACACTCCCGAGCTGCAACTTAAAATTGCTGGGCCGTCAGACACGGCATACGGCAAGCATGTCCTTCGAGAGATAACACGGAGCCGCTTTCGCGACAGCATGGAATACCTGGGGAAGGTCAGTACAGAAACAAAAGTCCAGTTGATGCAACGAGCGCACCTTATCCTGCAAACAGCAATCGAGGAAGGGTGGGGACTGACGATCACGGAAGCCGCCAGCCAGGGAACACCAGCAGTCGCATACAACGTAGCCGGACTCAGAGATAGTATCCGGCATGGCGAAACCGGAATTGTTACCGATGAGCATCCTCAAGCCTTGTCCGAAGGCATCAGAACGATACTGGCCAACCGGCCGGCATACGAAGCAATGCGTTTACGCGCCTGGCAGTGGAGCAAACAAATCACCTTTGACCAAAGCTATCATGATTTTTTACAAATCCTGGAGGCCGCATGACAGTACCGGAGTTTATCAAAAAAACTACCCTAGATCATAGTTTATTACTCGGTTACTACGGTGGGGGGAATTACGGTGACGAGCTTTTACTCGAAGTTCTACAAAACCTGCTCGCACAAAAGCATACTGCAAGCATCTCAATTGCGTACCAGCGGCCCGACCAGTTCCGCGACATGCACCACGACCTCGGCTTTCGCCCGTTTAACATCCACAGCAAACTGCAGCTGCTCAAGCACACGATTCGGAGTAAAAACATCATCGTTGGCGGCGGTGGACTCTGGGGTATCGACATGAACTTCAACACGCTTATTATGAGCATCTACCTCTGGGCAGGCCGGTGGTTGTTCAGAAAGAACGTATATCTGCTGGGCGTCGGTTATTACTGCTCTACACCGCGCATTGGTCATATAGGCGCCTGGTTTGCCGGTAAAGCAGCGAACCAGATCTTCGCGCGCGATCCAGAAACATATGAAAACTTCTATAAAATCGCCGGTATGAAAGTCCATAAAGACAAAGACCTGGCATGGTACATTGCAACCATAAAACTTGACAGCTACAAGTCAGAAGCACGTGTGCTCGGCAATAAGCTCGGCATCCACCGTAAGACACTCTTTATAACCATTCGTCGACCGCAGTCACAGCAACAACAGGATGCGTTTCACGCTTTCCACCAGCATATCGATAGCTATATCGTTGCAAATCCAAACAAGCCAGTCATTATCGCCCAGCTCGAATTAGCAGACGTTGATCCGGGCGGTCATGCACTGATCACATCGTGGCACAAAAAGCATCCGCATGCTCAGATTCTCCAAGGCGCCATGAATCCACTTGTGCTATACACATTTTTTCAGCTATATCGTGAGCAGCTAGCACTCGTTGGTCCTCAGTTTCACATCATGCTTACGGCACATCTAAACGACATTCCGTTTTTCCCGGTTAGCTACGACAACAAAGTAAACGCACTCCTCGACGCGATCGGCATCGACCAACACGCGCGCGTACCAATTGCACATGTCACCCATACGCATATCCAGCAATTTAGCGACCAACAATTAGCTGCTTAGAAAATCATGTATGGAATTCCTATCACAAGGTGACTATAACTTTCCGTTCACCTGGCCATTGTACTGGGCCAAGCACGTCTACATGTGGTCATACCAATCCGGCACCCCAGATCCGGACGGTTTCATTCGATTGCCAGCACGCATTTTGAACTTCATTGTTTTTGCACTATTTGGCCATATGGCAGTCAGTTATTTTTATGCGCTCTCCACATTGATTATCGCTGCAGTCTCATTTTATATTTTTGGAAGGTTGTTTCTGAAGATACAGTCCCGCGGCATTTTATTACTCGGCTCATTTTTCTTCGCGTTGAATCCACTATTCTTAGGAAACCTTGCAAAAGTCGGACTAGTACTTTCGGCGTCCATGCTGCCGCTGTGTCTGGTTACACTGCAGCTCGGATTCGCGAAGCGGCAATTCCGGTACTTCGTCTTGTGCCTTGTATTTCTCAATTTGTCGCTCATGCATCCGTACACTTTTATTGTTAATGCGGCCGTTTCTGGTCTGTATTTTTGCTGGCTCACGTGGCAAAACCGGACATATGTCATGCGCAATACGCTTCGGTTCGTAGCAATTGGTGCGTTGGCTATCCTGCTCAACGCGTACTTTATCTTACCGATTGTCAGCCTCGGCAGTGTCAGCAAAGATATTATTTCTGACAATGTTGTGCCGACACAGACCGATTACACATCGCTCGTGAGCTACTCGAATACTGGCGACATATTGACCGGACTGTCACTCGCCAAAAACGTGTTTTTAGACTTTAGCTTTTATAATGGCCTATATCAGCCCCTGTACCTTTTGGGCATATTTGGTTTTTATGTACTCCTGATTGTCACTTTCCTGAGCACTGATAAATTCCTCTACGCGCGCGACAAGCGCGCGGCTGGCGTTATGCTCGCAGCATTCTTGTTACTCATTATTCTTGCCGCAACGATGATTTTTGGCGTGAATGATCTGATCAAAATACTCATCAACTTGCCGGGTGGCTGGGCATTCCGCTCACCGCTCAAGTGGCAACTATATATACCGCTGCCGCTATTCGGCATACTCGTTTTACTACTCCACAACATGGACAAGGGCCCGAAACGACGCTTCATAGTTGCCGGGCTAGTGGTATGTTTTGTACTCATGAACAGTTACTTGTTCTATGACATTTATAAAATGCTGCTCGTGCCGCGCTCACTCACGCACTTTTCGCGCCTTGCTACAACAAATATGAACAACAAAACCCTCCTATATATCAACAGCCCCGCCTGCATGGATTTTACCCAGGCAAACCCGCGAATAGTTACCGAGCTAAACCAGGTATTCGTTTCCAAAAACCTGCAAGTAAAACGCGTACTCATCGACGACCTACCGCAGGTCAATATCGGTAGCTACGATTATGTACTCAGCTGCGAAAACAACCTTTCAGACATGTTGACAAATGAGTATAACTTTTTGCATCGACAGGATTTCGTAGGCAACACGTTCCAATTATATGAGAATCATAACGCTACGCCTGAAATATATGCTATGAATATTATCTACGCATTGCGTGCTACGGCTAATGTCGGTACTGTATATCATTTTGCAGTCACCATGCAGTCGAACGCGCCATTCGGGTATATATCAACGTCTATAACAGCTAAAGGTGTAAACCCGCTGGCAGACATTTTCGGCGCGATTGCAGCAAATGGTGTACACGCGCCTTCTGTGGTTGCTGAAACGGCCGTCAATCAGGCGGGCACATATATGTTGAACGTACGACCTGGAGCCGGTTCGTTCTACGTAAAGGATATTGGCAATGGAAGCATACGGCTATCTGCCAAGCCGACCGCAGGCTTCCAGCCATTGCTGCCATATACACCGCTGCCTATCGTCCTCGATGCCAAACACCCACTTCGCGCTACGTATACAGACGCAAACTACAACTACCAAAACCTGATCCACAACGCATCGTTTGAAGCTGGTCCATGGCAAAAGCAGGTCGGCGACTGCTACGCGTTCGACGATCAGCCGAAACTTTCGATGCGTCTGGACCGATCACAAAAAACGGCAGGCAAACAATCGCTCGCTCTCAGCGCCGCCAGCCATATCGCGTGTACGAGTCCAGGTGTTGTTGCGGTATCACCAGGTGCACATTATCTGCTCGGCTTTGATTATAATAGTACAGGCAATGACAACGCCGGCCTGCACGTTATGTTTGATAACCAATCTGCAACAAACATGACACGCAGACTTCAGACAAACGGCAATAGTTGGCAACACTACAGCGAGGAATTCACCGTGCCGGCTGGTGCTACGCACGTGCGTCTCATGCTCTATGCCTACCCGGGCTCCAACGCACAAAATGTCATAACACACTATGATAATGTCAGCTTGGTTCAAATACCGCCGCTGCAAAACCAACTCTATTTAACCCGTCTTACGACAAACCTGCCGCGACCGCCGGCCAAGGTTCAATACGCCACTATCAACCCCACGAAGCGAACTGTCCATATTACTGCTGCACACGATCCATTCTACCTGGCATCATCTGAAAGTTATCACCCTCTGTGGCAACTGGCACTGTCTGGCTCGGGCGCAACCCACGCATGGTCGCTGACAAACCAACAGGCATCCTCCATACAGCATGTACGGCTGAATAATACTATGAATGCCTGGTATATTGACCCTGCCGCCTTATGTCATACCGGCGTTTGCCGGCAGGAATCGGATGGCAGCTACGACATAGATCTCACGATGCAATTTTTGCCCCAACACTGGTTTTATGCTGGTGCGGCGATCAGTAGCGTCGCTTGGGCTGGAACTATCGGCTACTTCGCGTACGTCATATGGAAGAAATATAAAAGGGCGCGCAGGTATCGAGCATGAACACCGCTCGATACCGGCCATATATTGTATTTGCGCTGCTCGCGCTGACAATCCTGCTGCCACTTTTGTCGCCTGGGTTTGTGCTGACGCTCGATATGGTGTTTACGCCTACAATCCGCATGCCAGAAATCAGCACCAGCAGTTTCCTGTTTTATACGGCACTACACGTACTGAATGTCGTCATTGCCAGTGATGTATTGGAGAAAATGATGCTCTTCGTCATTCTATTCCTATCAGGATTTGGTATGTATCGCCTGGTCAAATCCACATACAACAATCAGGATAGAATTGGCGCATACGTCGCGGGCGCACTCTATATGATTAACCCTTATACATACGACCGCTTTATGGCCGGGCAGTTTGCTGTGCTGTTTGGTTATTCATTGTTGCCATTTTTATGCATATGCCTCGTACGGCTCGTTGAACATCCTGCACTACGAATCGGCATTCTGACGGGTGCATTACTCACGCTTATTGGCATCGTATCGATCCACACACTTGGTTTAGCTGCCATAGTAATTTCCGTGGGCCTGATATTGGCCTCTTGGCGCTACAGGCATGCAATAAGTCATATCATTAACATTGCGAAAACACTTGCCGCAAGCTTCAGCATTTTTTTCATCGCCAGCTGCTACTGGATTGTTCCGTTGCTGCTCGGTAAAAGCACGGCAGCCAAGGCCATTGCCGGCTTTTCTGTGGCCGATAATACCGCCTTTGCAACGCTTGGCAATGGCCTGATCGGCAAGCTTGTCCATGTCATCCGGCTACAAGGATTCTGGGCAGAGGCGACAGGCGAATTTACACTGCCGCAAACCCATTTGCCTGGTTGGGGCATTGTCGTGGTCATGCTTTGGATACTTGTAGCTATTGGCGCCACCGCACGCTGGCGCAGCGACAAGCGATTTATGGTCGCTATGCTGCTTGTCAGCGCAAGCCTCGGC
>CAZPPY010000004.1:0-14116 GCA_964588575.1 uncultured Candidatus Saccharibacteria bacterium | reverse complement strand
TATACGCGGTTTTGGCATCCGCACGGACGGTCAGCGCACTGCTGGCAGCCGGCATACTTGGCAGCGCGGCAGGCAATATAGCATTACTGCGCGGCTTCCGTGAGCCTGATAAGTTTGCAGGACTCGTCGCGCTGACCTACGCCTTTTGCGCAGGTAGCGGCGTTCATTCTATATGCAACTTTTTTGAACAGCGCAAACAGCACGTTCTGCAACAAGGTGTTCTGGCCGCTATATTGTTACTACCGATATTACTCACTCCGACAATGTTCTGGGGTTTTGGCGGCCAATTACATCCGCGTCAGTACCCGCCATCATGGCAGGCGGTCAACCAGCAGCTCGATGCTGACTCTTCGTCATTCCGTGTCCTGTTTTTGCCATGGCATTTGTATATGTACTTCAGATTTGCTGACCGGATTATCATGAATCCAGCGCCTAGTTATTTCGATAAACCAATATTGAGCAGTAATGATCCAGAATTCGGCGGCGCATCACCCGATAAGCCGAATGCAACAAAAACACTCTTCACCAAACAAATCCTGCCAGTGGCACCCAATAAGACAACGCTCGGCTCCACGCTTGCACCGCTCGGCATCAAATATATTCTGCTCGACAAAGACGACGACTATACAGCCTACGTCTACCTCGACCAGCAGCACGACCTCCGCCTCATCCATGACGATACAACGTTCAGGCTTTACCGTAACCTGGCATTCCGGGACCAGCCATGAGACAGACCGTGGACCCATTCATTCCAATAAGCCGTCCGGACAAACGCCCGAAGCCGGCGGTACCAAGCACGCCGACAGAAACGGACAGGGTTGTCATGCAGCCCTCAACGGCACCACCAAGGCACCCCCGGCAAAACCGGCGCTTCATGGGAGCCCTACGGCTCCTGACAGCTTGCACGGCGATCATCGGCGCCGGCGTACTGTTGCAAATTGCGTACGCAGGCGAAATTATGATTGGGCTGTATGCACTTTGGGCATTCATCCGTCGCGGCTCCAGCCGGACATCATTCATCCTCGCATTGGTGTCATTCGGCACGATTCTTATCATGCTATTTGTTCGACCAGATTCGTTGCTTATGAGAAACTTTGCGCTCTATGCCTTTTTATTCTTAATCGTTGGCACTATTTCACTTTTTAGGGAAGCACACGATTAAACCTTGCTATATCTATTGAATATGGTGTGGAAAGGTGTGGAAAACTCTTGATTTCAGTTGACTCTCAGCAAAACGGCTATGGTAAAATCGAAAGGTTGTGTAAGCAGAAAGGAGGCCTGATGCATACAACAACAAGTTCATTAACAACTAAGAAACGCCACATTAACAAACTGGTGCTTGGCTTTGTAGGTATTGCTGCAACGACTGTCATTGGAACAGCGGGAATCGCCGCTGCGCGCCCAGATAGAAATCCGAATGCGCCGAACCCACCGAGCAAAGCGGCTTGCGTCGATTACGCAAAGTACGGCTTCAAAAATCATGGCCAGTGTGTTTCGTGGTGGGAGCTGCATAACAATCCGGGCCATGGATATGGCTACGGAAGTGCGGCCACAACAAACAACGTAAACACTACCGTGAATGCTACCCAAAACGGCGGCAGCCACAATGTGATAAGCGTTATACTCAACTATTTGTTCGGCTAACGCCGAGCTTGCAGACGAGTTATATACAGGCACCCTAACAGGTGCCTGTATATTATTCTCATGCATCTTAGTATTGTTATTTTCTAGTTTTTATTATATAAAATAACAATACGGATAAGTGAGTACATGATGATGGCCCAAAGTAGTGAATACACCGCAGCTCAGGCGACGCCTGTAACAAATGAGCAGGAGAAAGATTTCTGCTATTTTGAAGAACGGCCTGATATATATCACTCACTTATTGGTGCTCAAATGCTGGAGAGCGTTGTTACAGACACTGACTACCTCGATACGCGGGTGGACTACCAGCTAAGCAGGGCACAGCTGGATGCGCTCGATTACGATATCCGCTCATCTGTCGCCTGTACGTCGGAAATAAATAGTGCGCGCAAGGTAGCCTCTTGGATCGCCGCAGTGCTTTTGGAAAAGTATAGCCACCTTATGTCCGAAGTAACCAAGTTCAATCTGTCGCCTGCGGAACTAGAACCACGAGTTTTTATGTTGAATGATGCTGCATTCGCAACCGTAGTGAATACCTGGTACTCAGAATTTATTGCAAGCAAGTGGATAGGTCCAGCTCCGGCTGACTGCCGCGGTATGCACATCGGCATCGGAAGGTTTATAGCAATAGCAGCCAGCCAGAATGCGCTGTACGAAACTGTCCTGCCAGACCTTATCCCACTCTATATAGCTATGTACGGCAAGGAGTCCGGGGCAGAGACCTCGCGCGAACATACAGCTGCCCGTGAGTACCGGGAGCGCCTGCTGACACGAATCCTAGCCGAGGAAGTCATTCACTCAGTCCAGGACCAGACACTTCCGCTCGAAGTTATGGAAACCGCCGTACGACATGCCGTTATGAAAGTCCTGCGTGATGCTGCGAAGATCACTTTCAACACAGATATAACGTGCGAAACGTTCTGTGACAGCCTCAACCATGAGATTGAGCAGCAGTACGGTATCAAGGATGCAGTTGCCGTGGTTTGCTTCGGCAACTTGCCGGCAAACCACTGGTTGCGCGAGCTTGTCACGAATCGCATCATGGCTGTAGCACCTGACTTTTTTGCTGGCAGTTCTTATTCCTTCGCATTACAAAAATCTGCGTAACGAATATTAAAAGTGATCGCGAATATGAGAAAAGCTGTAATCCCAGTCGGCATCGGATTTTTTATGCGGGTTAAAGATGTTTTCCGGGTCAAAAATGTGCTTTACTTCACGAAACAGTTTGACGATTTCTTTGCCGAATTGCTGTTCCAGCCACGGCCCGCGCACGAGGCCATCGTTATGTTCGCCGCTGAGACTGCCGTGATATTTCAGCACCAGGTTGTCGACCTCTTTCATGGCTGGCAGTAGTTTGGCCCGCTCTTTTGGATTCTCGATCTTCATCAGTGGGATAATATGGAAATTGCCGTCACCCATATGTCCTGCAATGGTGGCAAACAGCTTGTATTTTTTAATAATTTTCTGGATCTTGGGCAGGAATTCTACCAAGTACTCAGGATTGACAATTAAATCATCGATAAACGGGGCGGTGTGCTTGTCTTTGACCTTGCTTCGCAGCAGCTGGAAGCTATAGCGACGCATGATCCAGAATTTTTCGCTCTTACCTTCATTTGGATCTTCTTCAAAGCCATTAATCTCGTAGCGTGCTCGATATTTTCCGAGGTCACGGTGCAAGGCGTGGACTTTTTGCCGGACTTCTTCTTCAGTATCACCGTTAAATTCGATCATCAATACCAGCTTCGGAAAACCGCGCAGTAATTGCAATCCATCAGGAACAAGGCTAAAGAGCAGGTGGATAAACCGCTTGATCCCCAGCATTTTCAGGAAGCTCGGCATGAAACGAATACTCAGCCATAGTGTCTGGTCGTCGAAGCTTTCAAATGTCGCCGGATGATGTTCCAGTACTTTCGGGATAAGCTCGCCAAGGTCATTGATATTGTGCATGAAGAGCACCAGCAATCCGGAATGCTTCCGATGTGGCACCAGCCGGTAGGTAATGTCCGTCACGAACCCAAGCGTACCTTCCGAGCCAACAATTAATTTCGTCAGATCAAATATGCCTGTATCGCGGTCCCACACTTCCCAGAGCGTATAGCCCATGGAATTTTTGCTGACCTGCGGCTTGGCGGCTTTTATCTCGCTATAGTGACGCTCGCAAAGCTCGTAAATGCGCTTATAGATAGTTCCCTCATAGTCACCTTGAGCCATTTTCGCGAACAGTTCGGTCTTGTTCAGCGGCTTGACGACATATTCTTTACCATCGCCAAATACAACCTTCAACTCTTTCACGAAATCTTTTGTTTTGCCATACTCCAACGATTTTTCGCCACCGGAATTATTCGCAACCATGCCACCAACCGTACAAAGGTCGCGTGATGCAGGGTACGTTGGCATGAGGGCGCCGTGTTTCAGTGTCTCGGCTTCAAAATCACGGTAGAAAACGCCCGGTTGGGTCTGTGCTTCGGTAGCGGTGACATGCTCAATTTTTGTAAAGTACTTCTTGAAGTCAACAATGACAGAGTCATTGATCGCGCCGCCGGCCATGTCAGTGCCCGCACTACGAGCAGTTACGGACAGGCCAGGGATATGTTTCTTTTCTTTTGCAACGAGCGTAATAAGTGTTTGTACATCAGCGCTATCACGGGGTGCCACAACGAGTTTTGGCCGCAGCTCAAACATACTCGCGTCGTGACTAAAAGCATCGCGCGTCTCGATGGAGTCGTCGAGATCGCCCTTAAAACCACTTTTAACAAGTGCCTTCTGAAATTCATCCATACCCTAAGCTTAAGAGCTTTATGCAGCGGAAGCAAGAGCATCGGACATTTGCATAGAGAAAAGAAGCTGTATAATCAACACTATGGATAAACATAAACATCATAAGCACCACGTACTTATCGTGGGCGGCGGATTTGGCGGCGTGAAAGCGGCACTTGAACTTTCACGGCACGACAATATCGCCGTCACATTACTCTCCGACCGCCCAACATTCCGCTATTACCCGACACTTTACCACACAGCTACCGGCGGCCTGCACGGGCAATCAAGCATTCCGCTCAAGGACATATTGCCGACTGACCGCGTAACGATTGCGCTTGGTACCGTCGATAAGCTCGACCGCGCGCACAAGGCAATCCATACCAAAGAAGGACATATCGTCCCATACGATACGCTCATCCTGGCCCTCGGCGTCGTCACAAATTATTTCGGCATCAAGGGTTTGCAGGAATTTTCGTACGGCATTAAATCCGGTCCGGAAGCTCAGCGCTTCAAGGCTCATTTACACCAGCAGCTCATCGCCGACCATCAGCCGGATTTGAATTATGTTATTGTCGGTGCCGGCCCGACCGGTATCGAGCTCGCCGGTGCGCTTCCCGGATATTTGCGCAAAATTATGAAGCATCACGGCATCAAGCACCGTGCGATTCATATTGACTTAGTAGAAGCCGCACCACGTCTGCTGCCACGCTCGCCTAAACAAACTTCCCGTGCAGTTCGTCGTCGCCTGCGCAAGCTGGGCGTTAAACTCTTCCTCGGCCAAACCGTACAGGGTGAGACTGCCGATGCATTGATGGTCAACGGCAAGCCAATCAATAGCCACACCGTCGTCTGGACAGCCGGCACTGCCAATAATCCGTTTTTCGAGGTCAATAACTTTGCAATTAGCGAACGCCATAAGGTTGTCGTCAATGAATTCCTGGAGACGGAGCCGGGCATTTACGTGATCGGCGATAATGCTGCAACGCCATATAGCGGCATGGCGCAGACCGCGCTATACGATGCAGCATTCGTAAGCAAAAATCTCACCGAAGTACTGGATGGTAAACTGCAAACTGCATACGTGCCGAAGCAGCCTGTCTCGATTATTCCTGTCGGCCAGAATTGGGCTGCAGTCGATTGGAGAAAATTCCACTTCTACGGCTTGATCGGCTGGCTGCTACGCGAAGCAGCTGATTGGCTCGGCTTCCACGACTACGAACCATGGTGGAAGGCGACCGAACAGTTCATGACCGAATTCGGCAACGAAGAGCGTTGCCCGGTCTGTATGCAGCACAACGGTTATTCGGCTGGAGCTTGAGCAGTAGCGAATCGTGTAATCAAGTCCAAGTCAGTGTAGTCGTGGGTGTCGTTGTTCGGCAGTACATGCAGCCTATATTGCTTGAGCGGCGCTGTTTTCAGGTATGCCGCCACATCTTCCGCGGCACCGGTTGGATCATGCTCATTCTGTACAAAAACAGTTGGCGGCAAGTCAGCCAGCCACTCTTGTTCAGCCGCCATCCGGCGTACAATACCTCGAAGCGGAAAGCCAAGGAAGACGCACCGTACTGGCCGCAATTTTCCGTCCTTGATTGCAAGTGCCGTGATAGCGGTGCCGATTGATTTCGCAATCACCACATATTCACCGAGGTCCCGGGCCGCTTCACTGGCAGCGTTAATCTCATGTGCAATGTCAGTTTCCGCCTTCTCGGGCCAATGCTTGTAATCAACAAAAACGACTTTCTCAAAAGGCAGCCGCAGTGCATCCGCCACTTGCCGTACCCAAGTCTGGTGGCGCGGACTCTCGCCGCCGAGGATTAGTGCATTCATCGCGAAACCCCTCCTACTCTTATAGCTTTCATACTACAGGACTCGTCGAATGTATGAATAGTTGACTTTAGTTGTTACTTATTATATATTATGACCATAGCTTTTCGCAAAATGAGCGGGAAGTTCGTGATCCACGAAAGGAGCCTGATATGAGCTCTCTGATGGTTAAGGCGGTGCAGGTTGAGACTGGTATGACAGCTCTGGAATTCCGGACTGATAAAGGTCACTTCGATCTCGGTTCTCCGGAAGCAAAAGAGCTTGACCGTGCGCTTACTGAGGCTCTACAAGCCATTCCGCTTGGACTCATCTGCGTCACAAACGGAAGTATGTGTATTCAGCATGCACCATCGGTAACACGGGAGCGAATCCTTGCTCAGGTCCGAGTTGCCGCCAGAACAGCTGGCGTTAGCTTGCGGACTGTGTGACACATATCGCCGGATGACGGGAAGCAACAAATCCTTTCGAGGAGCTTCCCGCCATCTCCGGCGCCTTTCATTGGATCACAAAAATTGCTTACACGAATGCGCGTTCGTGCTGACGAGTCCAAAAGGACGAAAAGCAAATAGTTATAGACATTGCTATGTAGTTTATTAAATGTTATAATAAATTATTCTCACACTTGTGAGGAGCACAATCCATCTATTCCCGTAAGGGAGAGAGGAGGCCGCCATTGCAGACGGTGGCAATAGGCATCCTGAAAGGGAAGCGAACGAGCTTCGTTCGCCTGGTCTCGTCACGAAAGCACATGCCCCGTAAATTCGAGGCTGCGCTTTTTGCAACCCTGCATGCTGACCCGGCGATCAGCGACTGTTTCTTTGATGCGTACGCAGAAGACATGATACGAATCGACCACGAAGAGAGCATGACTTCTGACGGGCTGAAAGAGCTGTTTCTGAGCATCGCCAGCAAAACAGGCGTTACCGTGACGATTACCGTAGCCTAGTCATCAGGCGGCAGTATTGGAGTGTGAAAGCTCTCGCGCTGCCGCCACAATGACGGTATTACTTCGACGGATTGTGCAAATCGCTTATACAGATGCGTGTCTGTACTGACGAGTCCAAAAGGACGAAAAGCGATTACTACTTCTATTGCACTTATAGTTGATTTATTGTATTATTAATTATCTTTTCGCAATTTGCGCGAAGATACGCACAACTCACCTTTACAAGAGGGAGCCGGCCATGAAATATGCAACGGTCGCGGTACTCAAGCCATCTGGTAATCAGTTTACAATGAGCTTGGATCCGGATCGCCGTCTCAGCGAAGATCTCTTCCGATTGCTCGTGGCAGCGATCTTCATCAGTATGTCTTTCAAGGCAAAAGTCTGCTCATTCGGGTTCACTGGACCGACAGATATTACTGCCGGGCACGATGGCTCACTTACGACTGATGCCGCCGAAAAGGCAATTCTGGAAGCAGGCGCAGGGCTTGATATCGCAATCGCGGTAGCTACACAAACGGTCGACTAGCCGCAGGCGGCAGAGCAATATGAGACTTCGGTCTCTCCACTCTGCCGCCGGCAAATTTATACAGATACAGTCCCGGTGGAAAGCAGTATACTAATATATTAGGATGCAGGGTTTTGAAAGCGTATACCATTTGCTTAACGCAGCGCAAAAACAGGCTGTCGATTATCTCGACGGGCCATTGCTGGTTATCGCCGGACCAGGCACTGGTAAGACGCAGCTCCTGAGCGCTCGCGTAGCAAATATTCTCCTGAAAACCGACACACCAGCACAAAATATTTTGTGTCTCACGTTTACCGAAAATGGCGCTGAAAACATGCGTGAACGACTCACGCGTTTTATCGGTTCCGATGCGTACAATGTGAATATCGGCACCTACCATGCCTTTGGCCGCGACTTGATCCGACGGTTTCCAGAACAGTTCCAGGAATTGCGGCTGGAAAATTCCGTCGATGAGCTAGGGCAACGGCAAATCATTGCCGACATTGTCGAACGAATGCACTATGCCAATCCCCTCAAACAGACCCGGCATCACCTAGGTGATTTGATAAGCACCATTAGCGAGGTCAAACGGGCAATGCTAAAAACCGAGGACCTACGACTTATTGCAGCCGAAAACCTCATGTTCATCCGCCATGCACAGCGCGAGTTGGCGCCCGTTCTGGGGAGCTTCACCCGCATGCCGACAAAAGCGCTGTCTGCAATTGCACTTTTCGAACAAGTACGTGATATTCTTGCGCAGCAAGCACCCGAAACCCCAGTGAACACCAAGTATAAATCGCTCGCCAAAGCGGCTGTACTTTCGCTCAATATCGCGCTAGAAGAAGCCTCTCAGGACGACACCACGAAACCGCTCACAAAGTGGAAAGACAGCTGGCTGGTCAAGAACGCCAGCAACCAGCTGACACTCGACGGCGAAGACGAGAACAAACGCATACAGGCGCTGGCTGATGTTATGGATCAGTACAGGGCCGCACTGGACCTGCGCGGATTGTACGACTACGACGATATGATCGTAGAGGCGGTCAACGTCCTGCAGCACAATGATGAATTCCGCTTTACGCTTCAGGAACAATATTTGTACATTCTGCTTGACGAATTGCAAGATACAAACGAAGCACAATTCAAGCTCGTGGAAATGTTGACGAATAATCCCGTCAATGAAGGCCGGCCTAATGTCATGGCCGTCGGCGATGACGACCAGGCTATCTATGCCTTCCAGGGCGCGCTGTATTCCAATATGGTCGACTTCCGCAATATGTACCAGGACGTACAAGTCATTACCTTAACAGAAAATTATCGATCACATCCGGATATTATTGCGACCGCGGGGAATGTCGCCGACCAAATTAGCCAACGGCTTTATCAACAACTCGACGGTACCAGCAAAACCCTCGTCGCTGCCAACTCCGATATGCCCCCCAGGGCTGACATTACGCGCCGTGAATTCCTAAGCGACATTGCTCAGGCTGATTGGGTTTCGCGGCGTATCAAAAAACTTGTCGAAAGCGGCGTTCAGCCTATCGAGATTGCGGTGCTTGCGCCACGCCATAAGCAACTTGAACCATTGGTACCATACCTTCGGCGGCAAAAGTTACCCGTGCGCTATGAAAAGCGTGAAAATATTTTGGAAGCCGAAGTAGTCAAGCAACTACTCACGATGTGCCGATTGGTTCTGGCGCTCCATCATAATGACGAGGCGGCAGCCGACAACTTATGGCCGCAAGTACTCAGCTATGATTTTTGGAAACTATCGACGAGCAGCATTTGGGAAATGGCGTGGCAGGTGGCGGATGAGCGAAAAAGTGCAAACGAAAATGGCTCGCAGGGATACGTATCGTGGAGCCGTGCTCTACTCGCCGACGGCAAACGCTTCCGCATTCCTGCACTCCTATTCCTGACACTCGCCAATAAAGTAGCGCAGGAAACCGGCGAGACAATGCTGGATTATCTGATCGGCTCTATTGTCATCGATACCAATGAGTCGGATTTGCCGCAAATTTATAGCCCATTACGCGATTACTATACCAACCCCGATTACCGTCGCAACCAACCAGAATTATTCTACGAAACACTATCCCATCTAACCGTATTGCGCGCGCGTTTGCGTGAGCATCAGCAGGCAAGTGAAGCGGCGTTATCATTGCAGGATCTGATCGATTTTGTCGACATGTACTATGAGGCAGACGAGCAAATGACCAACACAAGCCCTTATACGCAGGCTACCGACGCCGTACAGGTCATGACTGTCTTCAAGGCCAAGGGGCTGGAGTTTGAACATGTGATACTAGTCGGCCTGCAAGATGAGGTTTGGGGTAACAGCTCGAGAGCTCAGACCAATCGCATCAGCTTGCCGGCCAATCTCATACCCATCCGAAAGGCAGGCGTCACCGAAGATGAACGACTGCGCATTTTGTATGTTGCGCTCACACGCGCCAAGCGCGGCCTGCATCTAACAAGCTTCACTCGCAGCTATAGCGGCAAAGAGACTAAGCGCTTGAAGTATCTGGATGAAGAAGAGACCGAGAACGGCGTAATCGTCGACCGCATTCTGCCCGACTACGCACAGACCGTCCAGCAGAGTGATGCCACGCCGCCCACACTCGACCAGCTGGAGCTTGACTGGCGTAAGCGCCATATTGATGCGCTCGCCCAAATTGATTTACGCGCTTTATTGGAGCCGAGATTAAAGGCGTACCGGCTGAGCCCAACGCATCTTGGGCAATTCCTCGATCTCCAATACGCCGGACCCGAACGTTTTTTCTTCAGCACTATCTTGCGATTTCCCGAAGCGCCGACGGCCGATATTCAGTTTGGCAATGCAATACATGAGACGCTGGAATGGGTACAGCATAGCGTCCGGCAGCGCGGTTCGATCCCAAATACGCCCGAAGCACTCGAGTATTTTGTTAGCCGCATGCGAGCCAAGAAGCTAACTGGCACTCGCACCGGGTTAGAAATTGAGCGAGGCGAAGCAGCACTGGCCGCCTATCTCGCTGCACGCAAAAGTCAATACAAGCCGGCAGACCGCGCCGAAGTATCGTTTTATAATCAAGGCGTTATAGTCGGCGACACGCGAATGTCCGGCAAAGTTGATCGCTTGGAGATTGATACAACCAACAAAACAATTACCGTCGTCGACTACAAAACAGGCAAGGGCAACAGCAAATGGCTGCAAGATGCCAAGTTGTATAAGTACCGGCGACAGCTATACTCATACAAATTACTCGTAGAGAACTCTATCTCGTTCGCTGGATTTACCGTCATTGGCGGCAGGCTGGAGTTTGTTGAACCGGCCGACGACGGTCATATTAATGTGCTCAACCTTGCGTTCGAGCCACAAGAACTTGAGCGCGTTAAGCTGCTCACACAAGCCATGTGGAAGCATGTGCACGACTTAAATTTCCCGAATGTCAGCGCTTACGATGCCAGCCTGAACGGCATCAAACAATTCGAGCAAGATCTTATTGACGGCACGATATAAATGAAAGTTTTTGCTGCGTATTCAATATAAAACTGCCCCAGCTCTTGGGGCAGTTTTACTATGTAACAATATGCCTTTTTATTTACTGCTACGACTGCGCGAACCGCTGCGCGAGCGAGTACGCGAAGACGCTGCACGCGTACTGCTGCGTTTTGCAGTTGAGCGGGCAGCTGGCCGACTGGTTGTCTTTTCTGTTGTGACAATCTTCGTGGCACTTGCACCGGACCGTGCTGCAAGCCGTTCGTTGACGGCGGCGCGCATGCGGACAAAGCTGCTCTCGGGCGCAAATAGCAGGGCGTAAAGATTGAAGCCAATGATTGCGCCAAGTACTGGACCGAGTGCGTACGTGCCCCAGCCCATAGAGCCGAACAAATCAAACGCACGCATACTGAGTGCAACGGCCGGGTTGATGATGCCGAGCGACACGCTTGATGCAATAATAATTGCAAGCGTGAAGGCAACGCCAACGAAGGCTGCAGTTTTCGTATTGCGGTAGCCATTAAAGACTGCCGCAGCATACGCGAGCGACAGCACAAATGCGCCGACTGCTTCCGCAACCAGGATGTGGCCATCATAGTGGCCGCCAATTGGCTGCAGTGTTGTCTTTACAAAATATGTGTACAAATAATATGCAGCCCCCGCACCGAGCAGTTGCATGACGATATAGCCAAGTGCTGGCAACGTCTTGATTTGTCGCACTGTCCACATACCAATGGTGACTGCCGGGTTAAAATGGCCGCCGCCATTACCGTACAGTGCAACCATCATGGCTGCGAGCGTTAAGCCGGCTGCAAGCGCGACGAAATACGGCAAGCCGATCGCCGAGTGTTGCACACTCAGCATTACTAATGCCAATACGCCGGTGCCGAGAAACTCAGCAACAGCTATGGCTACTTGTTTTCTCCCAAACATGTAGTCCCTCCGTTAGTTATAGCAATAGCATAGTATGAAGCTTTGCAAAAACGCAAGAGTAACCGAACAATTTGTATTGCAATGCACGAATTCAACGCACAACAAGACACAACGATTTGTCTGCCAAAACAGCTGCTGTGGCGACATTATAATAGAGTGCCGCAGCAAGTTTTTGCGCCGTTTCCACCTCTGTTGTTGCAATGGTTTTTACCGCTGTCTCAATGGCAGGCACATCAACATTAAATGCCTGGTATATGTTATGAAACTCACCAGCAAGTTTGGCGCGGTCGAGCGTAGTTCCGGCTTGTGTGTTTATAACCAGTACAACTTCATTATGCGCACCAGCCAAGGTTTCGACGCTTTTTTCACCAGCTGTATCAATATACGCTTGACGCAAATCTTCGCCGGGTACCACATATGATCCATCCAGTAATTGCGCGGCCTGCGCAACAATCATCCGATGCGTATCATCATCAACGGCGACATTCACGGCAGCAAGTAGGCCTTGAACCTCTTCGCCATGATCGCGAATGTAAGCAAGCATATCTGCCAGCTTGTCTTCGGCACCACAGCCACAACCTGGCGCAACCACATGGTCAGCATCATGTCCACCGACCGGCAGTCCGTGTTGTATGAGATATGTGTACACGGCCTTCGCATGAAGGGCGGCATTCTCGTGTGCTGTTCGATACTGACCCGTCGTCAACGCATCTGCAATAACAATCGTAAATGTACCGGCTGCAGCGTTTGGCTGCGGCACGCATGTACCATCAGCCCGTGGTCGCCCGTCAACACACTGCGTAGGAATCGGAACACTTGTCGGTACAAAAAAGTCACTACCCGCAAGTTGCGTGCAGATATTACTGAGCCCGATGTCATCAATTTCACCGGCAGCAATACGTCCGGATGGGCCGATTGTGCCGAGCATTGGGATAGGTAATGTGATGGGTGCTTGCATGATCATTCTCCTTAGCGCTTTGCTTGCTGGTTCGTTTATTTATCGCGGCGGGCGACGATGCTTCAGGCCGGCAACATGCAGACGAACAGCAGTTCGATCGACGAACGCCTGGGCCTGCTCAAGGCTTGTCTCGTCTTTGGCTTCAGCCTTTACCTGAAGCGCACGCTGATGCGCCGCCTCGGCTTCAGCGACATTGATGTCTTCCGCATGATCGGCCTCATCAACCAGCACACGGAGCGTATCGTCTATAACTTCAATGACACCGCCATTCGTCGCGTAATGCTCCATAGCCAAATCAATATCTGTCGGCGTACGACGGATAGAAATGACGCCGTTGGTAGCAACCGAAATAAGCGGCATATGGCCAGGCAGCACACCTATTTGGCCTTCCAACGTCGGCAGCAGTACTTCATACACATCGTCATCAAACTTTGTGCCGGATAGTGTAATCAGCTGCAGATGAATCATAGAGACTTAGGCTTTCTTTTTCTCTTCAACTTTGTCAGATTTCGCTGCTGCGGCCACGACGTCTTTGATACTGCCTTTCAAATAGAATGCAGATTCTGGCTTGTCGTCGTGTTTGCCGTCGAGTATTTCGCGGAATGAAGCAATGGTATCTTTCAGACTGACGTACTGGCCGACGTTGCCGGTAAACTGTTCAGCGACGAAGAACGGCTGGCTCAGGAAGCGCTGGAGCCGGCGGGCGCGCGCGACGGTCGCCTTGTCGTCCTCGGACAGCTCGTCGATCCCGAGGATCGCGATGTCGCCGCGCGGCTGATGCAGGATCATTTCCGCACGCCGGGCGCGTATCGTTATTCGCTTGATTTCAGCCGGGTGCAGCGCGATCCCGATCTCGATCCACTCGAAGACTTCATCGCCAATCATCGTACTGGTCACTGCGAATACTTCGCGAGCGCGCTTTGCCTGATGCTGCGCAGCCAAGGCATTCCCGCGCGGATGGTGGTCGGCTTCAAAGGTGGCGATCACAACGTCGTCGGCGGCTATTACCTGGTGCGCCAACTGCATGCCCACGCATGGGTCGAAGCCTATTTGGAGCCCGATCAG
>CAZPPY010000003.1:0-20788 GCA_964588575.1 uncultured Candidatus Saccharibacteria bacterium | reverse complement strand
CGTTGGGCTAGCAATGACGTTCGCGCAAACATCGTTGGGACGGTCATTTTTTGGGTTGTTATGGCGGCGTTCACTGCGTCAGCGGTGATCATTACCAAAGGTGCGTTCTTCACGCTCCCGAGAATGGCGAAAGCCGAGTAGTCTAAAGGGCATGACCAGACGACCATCTGGTCGTGCCCACCTTTACTGTCCAAAGTACGCTTTCTCGCATTGTTTTATACAAATATTTGCGGCATGTATCATCAATTGGCCGCTACTACTTGTCACCGGCTGTTTTCTCGTCTACCATTAGCGATATGAGTATGCGATTTCGCGAGCCGCAGGCAGGTTATAGTGCCTTGATTGTTCCGCTTATTCTGTCGGTAACACTGCTCGTGGCGGCGATTGGTGTCGGCGCCTGGGCATTTACGCAGATGATGGATTATAAGAATAATAGCGACCAAAAGGTTACTGATGCTGTTGTCGCGGCAAAGCAGGATGAAGACAAGGTGAAAGACGCTGCCTTTGCCGAGCAGGAGAAAAGTCCACTGAAAGCATACACTGGACCGGCAGCTTACGGCAGTATTGCGGTTAATTATCCGAAGACCTGGAGTGGCTACATAATCGATACGCGTCCTAGTAGTCCGTTTGTCGATGGTTATTTTTACCCCGGCGTTGTACCCGACATACAGGATCCGGCGTCAAGTTTTGCGCTGCGGGTACAGGTGATCCAGACATCCTACAGTGAAACGCTCAGTGCTTTTACTAGCTACGTCCAGCAAGGAAAGGCAACCGTGCACCCGTATGCGCTGCCAAAGGTTCCAAGTGTCATTGGCGTGCGTATTGACGGTCAGCTGTCGGCTGCAAAGAGCGGCAGCATGATTATCCTGCCACTTCGTAACATGACGCTGAAGGTATGGACTGAGGCACCGCAATTCCAAGCCGACTTTAGTAACAACATTTTGCCAAACCTTACATTCGCGCCGTAAAAGATAAGCTTGATCTTATTCTTGCTCGCCAGTTGCCGGCCCTTGATCCGGATGCGTAACACCGCGCGTTATGGCAACATTACCGAGGAATGTGAAGTCTTTCATGTGTTCAAAAAGGGGATATTGCTCAATGAGTGCCATCCGAAGATTGCTGACAGCCTTACGTATATTGGCGAAATAGTCAGCATTGCCGTAGAGCGGCGGTAAGTTTGCGGTATAGGCCTCCAGCTCAGTTGTTACGCTCTGCATGGCCATTATGGTCTGTGAGGCGCTGAGCATCTCCTGATGGATCTGGCGCAGTGTATCAAGGTCGTAGCGCGCGTCTTCATAAGTATCTGCCATATGTTCCTCCAGTTCTTGTCCGTGGATCTATTGTATCGTTTCGGTCAATGCCGCCATAGCATTAGCGTTTTGACGAAAGAATCTGCCACAACCCGTGGGGTGTATACTGGAATTATTACGGAAATTAAGCGAGGGGCAGTCCGGTCGTGGCTCAACAACTGTATGATTTCGGTCCACCACCAGTTCTAACACAGAATTTGTTGCTTTCTGTTGTTGAGCAACTAAAATTTCCACTTCTCAACATTGCCCGGCGTGCCGAGTTGGCTGATCTGGAGCAAGATACGGTAGATATTACAGATATACGAATTACTGCTGATGCAGCCTTGCGTCTACTTGATAACTATATCTTGGGCGTACAGCTCGCTAACCACGAAGCGCAGTTCGTTGATACCGAGCCGGTCGCTATTTCGTCGGTGCTTTACGATGCCGGGCGCCAACTGGAGCCACTCGCAAAGGCTTATGGTGTGCAGCTGGACATGCAAGTTCGTGGGAAGTGGGGTCCGGTCATGGCGCACCGCCGCGGACTGGAAGCAGCGCTTGTATCGCTTGGCTACGCGCTGGTTGAAGCCCTGCCGGCTCAAGGCGCTTCCCAGCTCAAATTGCAGTTATCTGCACATCGCTGCCGGTATGGGGTGGTTGCGGGCCTATATTGCGAAACAGAGCAAGTTACGACCGATGCACTCAGAGTCGGACGGCAGTTATATGGCCGGGCACGGCAACCGCTGAGCGTAATTTCGCATAGTAGCGGTGCCGGCGTGTTTGTGGCAGATGCCATCTTGCACGCTATGCAGTCACAGCTTACGACCTCAAGATACCGGAATCTGTACGGGCTCGGGGCGGTATTACCGATTAATCCGCAGCTGCAGTTTGTATAAACTATGGCACGAATATTGCTTATCGAGCCTGATACGTTATTTGCGCAGAGCAGTCGGCGGGCACTAGAATCAGCCGGCCATATCGTACAGACGGCGGCGACGGCGCAAGGTGGTATCCATGCGGCGGATGCAGAACGGCCTGACGTGGTTGTCTTGGAGCTGCAGTTGGTGGCACACAGCGGCATAGAGTTCCTCTATGAATTTCGTTCGTATGTTGACTGGCTGGAAGTCCCGATTATTATTCATACGAATGTGCCGGCAAGCGAATTTGCTGGAAGCCGGGCGCTGCTCCGCAACGAACTTGGCGTGTGTGCCTATCTGTACAAGCCACAGACCAGTTTGCGCCAGCTCCTGCGTAGTGTGAATGAATTAGTTGCGGTATAGCAGCGGCATGAACCAGCAGGTAACGACGGCGATTGTGTTGAGCCGCACGAATTATGGTGAAGCAGATCGTATCCTTACGGTCATTACGCCGGATTATGGCAAAGTGCGCTTAATGGCGAAAGGCGTGCGAAAAGTAAAGTCCAAACTAGCTGGCGGCATAGAATTATTCAGCGTGAGCAACATCACATTTATTCAGGGCAGGGGAGAAGTGGGCACGCTCGTTTCCACTCGCCTGCTGAAACATTACGGACAAATTATTACCGACATCACCCGTGTGCAGCTTGGCTATGACCTCTTGAAAATGTTCAATACTATCACTGAGGACAATGCTGAGCCGGAATATTTTGAGCTTCTGGAACAATCTTTTCAGGCACTGGATGACATCCAGGTGGGTGAAGATTTGATCCGGGCCTGGTTTGCAGCCCAGTTGCTGCGCCTGGGCGGCCATACGCCGAATTTGCAGACCGATTCATTCGGACACAAGCTGGAACCGGACACGTCGTACGAGTTCGACTACGATACGGTGGCTTTTGTTGCCCACGAACAGGGAAAGTTTATGGCTGACCACATTAAATTTATGCGGCTTATCTTCAGCGGCAACCAGCCGCGAGTGCTTCGGCAGATCAGCGGGTATCAGCAGTTGCTGCCGGGCTGTACATCTGTCATCCAAACTATGCGAAACACCTTTATTCGGATATAATGCAGGCCAGAATGACTATGTTCAAAGCGGTTGCTGGTCGCGGATCGGTACGGGGTATTGGCGTAAGCCTGTACTAATTTCTTCGTATATCCACCAATCAGTAATTTTCGAAAGGTTAACACTTATGAGCGACGTGAACTTAGAGGATATTGTCAGTCTCTGCAAGCGACGGGGGTTCATTTTCCAGGGAAGCGATGTATATGGCGGGTTGGCCGGTACGTGGGACTATGGCCCACTGGGGGTGCAGCTGAAACGCAATATCATGCAGCTGTGGTGGAAGATGTTTGTCGAGGACGCCGAAGATATGTACGGCGTTGATGCCGCAATTCTAATGAACAAGAAAGTCTGGGAAGCGAGCGGCCACACGCAAACCTTCAATGATCCGCTGGTCGTCGATCTGAAGACGAATGTTCGCTATCGTGCCGACCATTTGCTAAAAGATAGCGGTATCGATCCAAAGGGAATGAACATGGATGATATGGATCGAGCAATTCGCGAGCATAATCTCAAGAGTCCGGCAGGCAACGATCTTGGCCCGGTTATGCAATTCAACATGATGTTCAAGACGTTTGTCGGCTCGCAGACGATCAGCGATGAAACGACTACTGGGAACGAAACGCTACGCGTGACCGTAGAACATCTGTACGACGGCGAACCAAAAAAAGGCGCCCAATTCTCCGATTACGATGGCATTACTGGCTATAACAAGCAGTCAGTTAGCTATCTGCGGCCGGAGACAGCGCAGGGGATATTCACGAATTTCAAGAATGTCGTAGATACGCTATATCCGGATATTCCATTCGGTATTGCGCAGCAGGGAAAGGCGTTTCGGAATGAAATTTCTCCGCGTGACTTCATTTTCCGCGACCGCGAACTGGAGCAGATGGAAGTTGAGTACTTTGTGCATCCAGACCAGTGGGAAACAGCGTTCGAAGAGTGGATAAAACGAATACATAATTGGTGCGATGCCATTGGTTTGCCGCGCGACAAAGTCCATGAACTGGAAGTACCGGAAGCTGACCGTGCTCACTACAGCAAGCGCACCGTAGACTTCGAATACGATTTCCCAATTGGACGCGAAGAGCTGTTGGGGCTGGCGTACCGTACAGATTTTGATCTGCAGAACATTCAGAAGGCCAGCGGCAAGAGTATGGAATACCGGCCAAAGGACGGTTCTGCGCCGTTCGTGCCGCACGTCATCGAGCCGTCGTTCGGTGTCGAGCGCGCTATTATGGCGGTGCTATCTGCGGCATATACCGAAGATGAGGTAAACGGCGAAAAGCGTATCTTCCTCAAGCTGCCAGCGCATCTAGCACCGGTGAAGGTTGCCGTTAGTCCGCTATTGAAGAACAAGCCGGAGCTGGTAGAGAAAGCCCGGGAAGTTTACGGCATGCTGAAGAAAGAATTCGGAGCAGTAATGTGGGACGACAATGGCAATATCGGAAAGCGCTATCGCCGCCAGGACGAGATCGGTACGCCGTACTGTGTGACCATCGACTTCCAGACACTGGAAGACAACACCGTCACCGTCCGCAACCGCGACACAACCAAACAAGATCGTCAGCCAGTTCACGAGCTCAGTCACAAGCTTCACGGCTAGATTTACGTCCCTTAGACAGAATTCCCTATTGCAACCCGTCCCCACTGGGACTATATTTAGAGGTAGCAAAAATTCTAGAGGGGAGAAAAGCGACGTGGCTACAGTAACTGATTTGAAAGATTTCATTGCGTATGCACAGAAGAACAGGAAGTACCCATCTAATACCGCCCAGGGACGGCGCGCTGCGCTTAAAATGTTTGAGTTGGAGCTTAACGACGATGAGAAACAGTCTATAGAACTGATTGGGCAAAGATTTGAAGCGATCTATAATACCGTCTATCAGAAGCACAAGAATGCTCTCTCTCCGTCATCGTGGATCACATACAAAAAAAGGATGCGTACACTACTAAGAGATTACGTACAGTACGCTAACGACCCTACGCTTTTTAATGCTTGGCAGACTGGTAGGGCAATGCCGACAACCGCAAAAAAGGCACAGAAGGCAAACACAAGTGTTCCGGTTAGCGAGGAATTAAAAGTCATAAGCGTGCCGACAGAAGAACGTCCAGTCTCAACTAATTCGCTCCTTGCCACTGATCTAAATAAAGTCGAATATTTTCTAAGACCAGGCTTCAGGGTGACGCTCGTGCTTCCGAATGATTTTAAAGCCGGGGAAGCTTCGCGTCTGAAGAGACTGATAGACGGCATGGTGGTTGAGGATGAGCCAACTCGAGTATAAAAAGTACCGTCTTGGTAAGTGGATGGATCTCGCTAAGCTATGCGTAGTAGTTGGCGCCCTCACTGCTTTGATAATCTTTGCGCCGAATCAGGCAACACAGTTTGCGAGCTATCTAGGATTCTTCCTATTCGGTGCTAGCAAAGCTAAAAGTTACTTAGGGCTATAGCACTTGTGTTGCTAAGCTTAAGCTTGTATAATATAGATATGATTTTTGGAATCAGCAACAGTTTTAATACGACCACGACGACGCTAGCGTCCTAGCACGTCGGGTTGGCTGATTTAAGTCGCTGCAGGTAGCAGAATGTGTGAAAGAGACAGGTTATACCTGCCTCTTTCGTTTTGCTTCGCGGAAGGCGAGGGCTACGGCTTCTTCGGGGGTTGCGGCGCCAATGACTTTGCGGTGCTGGCGCGCGTCGAAGAACTGGCCGGCTAGTTTGTCCGCCCAGCCGCCCATGCCTTGCAGTGCAATCATGGGAATGCCTGTCAGAGGAACAGGATACAAAGCTGGCGGTGTGTGCAATAATATGGGTATAAGGTAATACAAGGAGACCAGCGATGCCCGGGAAACTTCAACCACGGCAAGTTGCAGTAAAGATCCTTGAACACTCTGCCGACGGCATGCGTGAAGCAGGCACGGCACTCCGGGGCGACGTCGACGGACACGTCGAACAAATGAAGACCCATTTATCTCGTCACGCGGCGCATGAAATCGTTGCCCGGATGACGCGGCGTCCAGCTCACCCTGAATCACAAGTGGCACGCCAAGTTGGCCTGATGCACGCTGCAGAGGCAGCAGTGAAGTATCTCGTAGGTGAAGGCCTGCAATATGCGGCAGATGCTGCAGAAGCAGGCGCTGAACGGTTACGCGAGCAGGTAGTAGAATCCGCTCAGTTGCCGCAAGCCACTCAGGAGCCAGAAGCATAGCTGACGCTGCCCATGAGGCACTAGTAATATTGATTAAATGTCAATAAAGTGCTAATGTTTATATTATGGGCCACAATTATGACGTATCAGGATTACGACCGTCGACACAGTACTCTGGCGGTACGGCCACGCACATCTTTGAGCGTGAGAATTATTCTCGATTATATAAAGAAGTACGTTCTGTCTATTTCCGGGGCCGGTGGATAGACGATTATACCGAAGAAGAGTTCCGTGAAAGCGTCGGCGGCGACCTGGCTATGCTACAGGATCCGGCGTATGGAATTGCTAAATTCTTGCCGCCAACCGAACTAGTATGGACGCAGACCGCGGCCGGCAAGGGCCGGGGAATGATTGCGATGGAAAGGGTACATGGCCAGCAGCTTTCGCATATGTTTGAGGTCGAGCCGGAAATGGCCGAACAGGTAGATGACCTATTGTCAGGTACGCTCGCGTTGGCTCGCGACCATTCGGATCCCGCCAATAATCGGGTTATGACCCCTGACCTCGTGGATTTTCCGAAGTTTATTAATATCATGGTTGGTACGACTGCAGATAACCCTGTGCCACAGCCATATCTTATCGACACCTATCCCGCGCTTGTGCAGGCTATTTATGGCCGGCACACCTGGGATGCAGCGCTCAGTCGTCTCGAACGTCAGGCGGATAATTATCCGTTCGAGAAAACGCACGCCGCACTTGACGCATCATTTAGCCGGCCGTAGGCCGAGTATTGTACGAAATAAAAAACAGCCGGAATTATATTTTGCTCGAAGAGCAAGGGAGCCCCGGCTGCATGGCTACCTTTTTCCTATGGACGGAGTATCAGCATACGGTTAGACCGTATGCTGATGTATGGGGGATGTAACTCTTAGTGAGCTGGAAGCCACATCCCAAACGCAATGAACCCAACAATAGCTGCGATCCCCAGCGGTATGAGCGCAATAGCCTGCGTTGGCTTGTTGCGTGTGAGTACTCCAATGGCATTAAGTATGACATTGGCGTAAAGCAATACCAGCTGAAGCACCACTATGTTGAATAACTGGGTGCTAACCACGTCTTCACCTCCGAATGTAAAGGACAACACTCTATGTGTAGAGATTAAATTAAAATACCATAAATATTTAAATTATGCAATGTTATACAGTATCCGGAATGGGTTTTATTACCCCTAAGGTAGTTACTTTTACATAAAAAACAGCCGGAATTATATTTTGCTCGAATGAGCAAGGGAGTATGCTGCGGTGTTTTGTCAAATAGAGGAATAAAAAATAGCCAGACATTCGTATTTTGCTCGTAAGGAGCAGGGAAGGGCTCTGGCTTGTAGCCAACCGTTTTGTCCGAGTAGGGGACATGGAATGCCTGGGTAAACCCGAAAGTTTACCCGGACCTGGTGCTAGAGCGTGACAACTCCGCTTGTGAGAAGAACCACGAGCGCAGCTACCAAGAAAATGACAGCAAGGATTTGACTCAGAGCTGCCACTATTTCTTTCCAAGATGCGCCGTCGGTTATTGCGCCAGCTTTCATGAGCGTGTAGTTCAACGCAAAAACTATAGCGCACATAACGAACAACAGCGCCTGGCCGAGCGCGTGTACCATTGGCATACCTCACCTCCGAAGAGTAGAAGACTGTCCCGCACCGGGATGTCAATACTACGGGCACAAAAACTGTATCAGAGTATCTAGATAGGATGCTAATTGATACTGACGAGTTCGATATCGAATACTAGGTCAGAGTTAGCAGGTATATTCGGCGCGGGCGACTGTGAGCCGTATGCCATGGCGGCGGGGATGATCAAGCGGCGAATGCCTCCGGTCTTCATGCCGGGCACGCCGTCGGTCCAGCCCTTGATGACCTGGTTCAAGCCGAATGTGACAGGTTTGCCGAAATCGTGCGAACTCTGGAAGATAGTGCCGTCCTTGCATAGGGCGCCGGTATAGTGGGCGGTAATGGTTGCACCGCGGGGCACCAGGTTGCCGGTGCCGACTTTCACATCGAGAATTTGCAATTCCGGTACGTAGTCTACCGGTACGAAATCTTTTAGTTTTGTCCCCTCAAGTCTTTGCGATGGATTCATAGTCTTAGTGTACCAGAATACTGCGGTATAATAGCTCACGGCATATGAGGATTTATTACACAGACGGGAGTGCAAGTCCCAATCCGGGTCCAGGCGGGTACGCGGTATTACTGGATGGCCAGCCGGTTGTCTTAGGCAGCGAGCCGGGCGATGGCAAGACAACGAATATCCGCATGGAAGGATTTGCGATTATAGCTGCACTGAAACATGCTGCAGGCGAGCCCTGTGAGATATGGACCGACAGCGAGTTCTGGGTGAATGTTATTACCAAATGGGCGCCAGGCTGGGAACGGAATGGCTGGCGAAAAAAGAACGGCGAGATCAGCAATCTGGAAATCGTCAAAGAAGCCTACGCATTGTATCGGCAATCAAAGGCACAATTTGTTTGGGTGCGTGGCCATAACAATCATGAACTGAATGAACTGGCCGACCACTGGGCAAACGAAGCACGTAAACAGCATCAAAAATAAGACGGCTACAAATACTGATGCAGCCTTTATGCAGATTATTGCGCTGGCTTGTCGGGTGTTTCAGAGGGCGAGTCGGCAGCAGCCGGGGTGGCGGGTATAGATACGCCCGGTAAAGCAGGATCATTCGCGGTGAGGTCAGGTTGTATAGGTGCAGCCGGTGCTGGCTCGGCTGGCGTTGCCGGCATGGCCGATTCTGATGATACTGCCGGTTCGGCAGTGGCCGATGCGCTTTCCGGCATGGCTGGCTCAGGCGTAGCTATTTCAGGCATTGCCGGTGCGGCCGATGGATCTGCAGCTGCGGCTGGAGGTGTCGGCATGTCCATTGGTGTCCCTGCGGCAGCCGGTAGTGCCTCATCTACTGCCGGTGCAACTGGTTCGGGTGTCGCCGGGTTGGCTGCCGCATCGGGTTTTTTACTGCCTAACATTACTTTAAATGCATCGAATAGTCCCACGGTACGATCTCCTGATTATAAAAAGTACTAGTATTATCCTATCATACTTCTTATGGTGCAAGGTGATCTGCTTATGGCCTTGCCATGATCCACAACGAAAATGCTAGACTAGTAGCATGAATCCGAATCCTCCTGAGCAGCCAAGAGTCTATGCCTTCATTGATAGCCAGAATCTCAATGTCGGAACTCAGAAATTTGGTTGGAAAATGAACTGGGTGCGCTTCCGCGAATTCCTGGCGGAGAAGTACAACGTCGAAAAAGCATACATGTTTATCGGTTACATCCCCGAAAACGCAGACCTGTATGAAAAGATGCACGAAGCCGGCTATATGGTAGTCCTGAAGCCGACATTCGATGTGACGAAGCCGCGCACTGATGAGCAAAATGCTGATGAACGGGAAGAATCCCGGCCGGTAAAAGGCAATATCGACGCCGATCTGGTGCTCTGGGCGATGAAAGAACTGTCAAATTATCAAAAGGCAATCATTGTATCCGGCGACGGCGACTTTTATTCATTGGTGGAGTATCTGGAAGGGAAGGGTCGGCTGCTTCATCTTATGACGCCGAGCGGCCATTACTCACAGCTCTATAACCCTTACGAAAAATACATCGTCCGCCTCGACCAACTCCGCAGCGAGTTAGCCTATCGCGACAAAAAAGGTTTCGTCAGCAAATTCCATCATCAATAAAACCGGAGTTTTGTAATATACACCAAACCCTGTGAAGGGTTATGGTGAAATTGTTGTAGAACTGCCTCTATCAAATTGTGGCGGGCGGTGGAATAATGATAACCACTATGAGGCAGCGGCAGGCGTTATCGGTCATGCTTTCCGGCGCGTCGGTTTTTCTGACGGGGCCGCCGGGAGCGGGTAAGACATACGTATTGAACGAGTTTGTGCGCCGGGCTGAACGGCAGGGCAAGCGGGTAGCCGTGACGGCCAGTACGGGCATCGCAGCGACGCATATCGGCGGTGCTACGATCCATTCATGGTCCGGGCTCGGTATCCGCGATAGTTTGGCGCAGCTTGATAGAGATGTGCTTTCTACGAATGCGACATTACGCAAGCGCTATTTGACCACGGACGTATTAGTAATAGACGAAGTCTCTATGCTCCATGGCAAGCGGCTGGATATGCTGAATGATCTGTGTAAGCTGATACGTGAAGATAGCGCGCCGTTCGGCGGCCTGCAGGTCATTCTGGTTGGCGACTTATTCCAGCTGCCACCCGTGAACCGCGGTTCGGAGCCGGAAGATTTCGTGCACCTCTCGGCTGCTTGGCAGGAGCTGGATCCCCAGATCTGTTACATCACCGAGCAGCATCGGCAAGCCGGCGACCGGCTGTTGGATGTGCTGGAAGCGATGAGGCGTGGAGAGATTGAAGAATGGCATGTGGCGGCCCTGCAAGAACGGCTTGGCCAGAAGCCAACTGCAGATACGGTCGTTACGCGGCTCTACTCGCATAACATTGACGTAGATGCGATTAACGAGCGTTACTTGCGTTCCCTCGACAGTGCGGCGCACGTATTTGAAATGTTTACACATGGGTCGTCGACAAAAGTTGAACAGCTGACCCGGAGCGTACTGGCGCCGCAACAGCTGGTACTCAAAATTGGCGCCGAAGTTATGTTTGTGGCGAACGATTTTGCCAGCGGCTTCGTCAATGGCAGCCGCGGGCAGGTGATTGATTTTCAGGGGCAAGCTCCGCTGGTCAAACTACTGGGCAGCGGCAAAATTATAACGGTTGAACCGTATTCGTGGGCGCTGACAGAGGATGGAAAGAAGCGTGCTGAAGCCGCGCAACTGCCACTTCGTTTGGCGTGGGCGATCACGATTCATAAAAGCCAGGGCATGAGCCTGGACGCCGCCGAGATTGACCTTAGCCGGTCATTTACGCCTGGCATGGGATACGTAGCGCTGAGCCGGGTCCGATCGCTGGACGGCGTATATCTGACAGGCATGAACGCTATGGCAATGAAGCTGCATCCGGCTATTTTCGAATTCGACGCGCTGGCGCGGGCGGCGTCACAATTGTTGGCCGAGCAGACATCTGATGCGCCTGATGAGACAAGTCAGGCAACGGAACGGGTAGCGCCGGCAGTACATATTGATCCGCAGTTATTAGAAAAGTTGAAAATGTGGCGTATTCGTCGGGCGCAGGCCGACGGTGTGCCGGCGTACATCGTTGCACACGATTCCTTGCTGGAAGCGCTCGCATCACACCCGCCACAAACCGAAAGGCAACTGCTTGCTATGCCGGGCATTGGCCCTAAAAAACTAGAACTCTACGGCAAAGAACTGCTCGGCCTTCTTCAGCTTAGATAGTCACATTAGTAAAAAGCTCGTTAATTCGTGATACGAGATCTGAACGATCTCGTAACAAACGCGCCGCAAAGTCATCAGCTGCACGCTCGCAGGCCATGTTTCGATACTTTTCAGCCTGCAGCGCGATCAGTTCTTGATGATTGGTAACGTGCCATTTTTCCTGGATGTCTGGCCAGTTCGCATATACAAATTCCCAAGGAGCAGAGTCCTGGTAACTAAGCAATCTTGGTGGCGAGCACCAGGGAATAGGCAGACTTGCATAGTCTGTATTACGCCGCTGGATCCATGCTTCTTGTTCATCATTATTCTCAATGTTTGCGTAGTCGTCCATATGTCCCATCTCATGGGCAATCGCATACGCGCAAACACCCGCTGGTGTCATGAATATTGCTGGATCAAGGCCATAGGTGTCGCAAATTTCCTGCATCCCGCGGGTTCTTAGCAACATAGCCTTGCAGCGTTCTTGCATACCAAGAGGCTCTTCCAGTCGGACATGGATTTCTGGCCTACCACTGTCATTACTAACCTCCCACGGCGCAAGCGCATAGAAGTATCTACTATCTAGGACTATCGGCTTAATAACTGCGTCGGCTAAACGTGGGCTAATCGCAACCGCAGCGTCATACAGTGGTACCAAGCTTTCGCCCAATGGCGTTTCGGAAAGAAATGCAATGTTCGCATCGTACTGGTTCGATTGTTGGCGCTCGCCAGCTGCATCAATCATAAATATATTATAGCATAACAATTTACTTTATACAAAAAGTTTCTAAAAGTTCCATAGACGAAATGTTCTGGTTGCGGAATACTAACGGTAATTAATAATTAGAAGAGGATCCGAACTATGGATGTTCCTATCAGCTATTTAGCAGTGTTTTTGGCGGCGCTGTCGGGTAGGGTCGTCGGGTCATTATGGTATATGCCCGCTGGCTTTGGCAATATGTGGATGAAGTTGGCCGGCTTCAAGCCGGACCGGGCAAGATGTCACCGGCCAAAATGGCATGGATGTACGGCTCGGTCTTTGTTGTATCACTTTTAACGGCGTAAATCCTGGCACATGTAACGTATCTCAGTAGTTAGTCTTTCGCAATAGATTCCTGCAGGCTGCACTCGGGACGGTGTTCTTGGCCTTGGCTTGGATTCACCGTTGCCCGCGTCTATGCGCGATGGTACCTTCGAGAGCCACTTATGGAAGCTCACGCTGCTGAACAGTGTTCATAAACGGGGTAGGTGTGGTCATGGCTGCCATTATCGGCCAGCTGCATCCATAATTTTTTAACGCGCGAAAACTACCCGCGGCGTATACTAGGGGTAGTTTTTGATGCGAGGAGGGACGATGAAGATTACCAAGTTTACCCATTCATGTCTACTTGTTGAAATGCCGGAGCCGGTCAACCGGTCAGCGTTGTTTGATCCTGGCGAATACAGCCAATTTGATATTGGCAAGTTGCAGTATCTGGATGATATCTTCATCACGCATAGCCATGCTGACCATATGGACGTGCAAAAAATCGTCCAGCTTCGTGAAAAATTCCCCGAGGTGCGTATTACGGCTCCAGCGGATGCGGCGGCCCAGTTGGCACAAGCGAGCGTTACCAATGTGAGCTTGACGCCGCCCAATGGCGTAACGTTTTTCGAAGCGCCGCACGAGGAGATTGCGCCGCTCGGTTGGGGACCGCAGCCTGGCGAAATTGGCGTTCATTATCTTGGTATGCTCAGCGATCCCGGTGATAGTCATACTTTCACAGAGACAATGCCTATTTTGGCGTTGCCGATCCAGGCGCCATGGGGCTCTACGGTCGAGGCAGTTAAGGTCGCGCTCGACTTGAAACCGCGGTATATCATACCGGTCCATGACTGGCATTGGAATACAAATGCTCGGCAGCAAATGTACGAGCGTCTCGAAAAGCGTTTTGGCGAGGAAGGCATAACTTTCTTGAAAATGGCCGATGGTGAGCCAGTTGTCATAACGCTCTAATAGAGTTTTTGGAAAAGCTGAAAAGCGGACAACATGGTCCGCTTTTTTCTTTTTCTGGCAGTATCGTTGTATAGTGCCGTTTGTTTCTGCTGTGCGCTACATGTTGTGTATAACTCCGTTTTCGCTGTAAAACTGTGGATAACTGGCACTAGAACCACATACGAAATGGGTCAAATAGGTATTGCAGTGGGTTGCGGTGGGTAGTATATTCAGGTCAGTGGGTACGGTAGGTAAGCCAGACTTAACTACAAAAATAAAAACCACTAGCAACTTAAGGGATACCAAATGGCCACGGTAGACTACTTCGAACGGAAGCTTGACGACAAGCGGCGGTTAACAATACCGACCGAACTTCGTGACAGGTTTCTGAGCGGGGCAGTCGTGACACGAGGATTTGGTAAATACCTGCACCTTTACCCAAAAGACGTGTGGGACAACCTGGTCGAGCCAAGGCTCGAAGGCGATATTCTCGATGAGCGCATCGCGGACCTGAATGTGCAGTTCCGGATGGGCAAGACTGAGATGCCGATCGATACCAAGCAAGGCCGTATAACGCTGGAACAGCATTTGCTGGACTATGCGGGTATCACCAAGGATGTCATTGCAGTTGGGGTAGGCCGGTACTGGCGTCTTGTGGCGCCGGAGCAGGCATAAACAATCCTGATTTTGCTGTCCTTTAAAAATCTGGTTCAAACCGATTAAAAGATTTCTCACTTGCTGTTCCCGTTGTTGAAGGGAAGAGCAGGCGCGGTTCCGCCTTTAGGCGGAATCTGGATTTATTCCAGAAGCGCCGTTGAGAAGCCCAAGCCGAAGGTCCCCGACGAAGTTGGGGCGGCGCATGGGTGCCTCAAGTGGGGGTTACCTAATCGGCAGTCAGCAAGTGGACATGAGAAGGCACCACTTTTTAAAAACCTTTGTACCTTTTGTAAACACCTCCCAAAACTCCACCTCACACATAAGTCTCTCAAACAAAAGAACGATAAGCTGTCGGAAGTTTGAAGATTTTTTAAATCTTGTTTCTCTTGAAACGCTCTTCCATACATACCGCTTTTCGTTCACCACAAAAACAAAAACACCAAAAAACAAAAAGCTGACTGCTGATTAGGTGACCTTGCAAAGCAAAGCGTACGAGCGAGCAGAAAAAACTGTAAGCAAGATGCTTTGTACAAAAACAAAAACACCCTGCTTGGATGAAAAACAGGCAAGCAGTAAAAACAAAAAGCAAGCATGCACCACCAAGACCAATCAAATACGCACGTTCCGGTATTACTGGAGCCTGTGCTCGCGTATCTGCGTCCGATGGAAGGGGATCGCTACCTCGACCTGACGGCCGGCTATGGGGGCCACGCCGAAGCAATACTTGAGCGCACGAAGTATCCCGCTGGGGCCGTACTCGTCGACCGCGATCAAAACGCGGTGGAAAACCTCGAGAAGCAGTTTCAGGGCAGGGGCGCAAAAATCATGCATAATGATTTCTTGCACGCCAGCCAGGAGCTTATGGCCGAAGGCAGGACCTTCGACGTAATTTTGGCTGATCTTGGAGTGTCGTCACCGCACCTTAATCAGGCTAGCCGGGGGTTTTCGCTTGGGGCAAGCGGGCCGCTCGACATGCGCATGGATCAACGTCAAGCGCTGACCGCAGGAGATATCGTCAACCGGTACTCCGAGGCGGCGTTAGCAGAGATACTAAAGCGTTATGGCGAGGAGCCGAAAGCGCGCAAAATAGCGCACCTTATCACGCAGAACCGTCCAATCGAAACCACCGCACAGCTAGCGTCTCTCGTTGTCAGGGCCTGGCCAGGGCACAGCAAAGTTCATCCAGCGACGCGGACGTTTCAAGCGCTCCGCATCGCTGTCAACGATGAACTAACGCAGATCGAACAAAGCCTGCCTTTGTGGATCAAATTGCTTACTCCCGGCGGGCGCCTTGCAGTCATCAGCTTCCATAGTTTAGAAGACCGGCTGGTGAAGCAGGCATTCCATGAGGCGAGCGGGAACCGGTACGATGCTGAACTAACCGTCCTTACCAAACATCCGGTGACGGCCGACAACAATGAAATCGTTTTCAATCCGCGTGCACGGAGCGCTAAACTCCGGGCCGCAGCGAAAATAAACAAATAAAAAGAAAGGAACGTGCATGCCAATTCATGTGGTAAACCGTTCCAGAGCAGTCAAGATCCACGTTCGCGTGGAAGACTAGGCTTGCTCCAGGGTCACGGGTTTGCAGTGCCGGATTAACCGGCACTGCGGACGCGGCCTCCACAAAAACAAACATAAACGAAAGACAAACACGATGACATATTCAAGCGCATTGAGTATGAGCCGGGGCCACTATGCCAGCCGCAATCAGAATGTTGTTGGCTTTATCGCGACCGAGCGAAAGATCGGGCCAATCAGCAATACGATTATTCTCGTTGTGCTGGCGTGTCTGCTCGGACTTTTGTACCTGACGCAGGTCACGAAGACGAACGCATACGGGTATCAGATCAATAGCTTGCAGGAAAAGCAGGCGGCCTTGCAGTCGGAACATGATAATCTGGAACTTGCGTCAGCGCGGCTCCAGTCACTCGACCGCGTCCAGCATAGCCAGGTAGCGAGCGCACTCGTCCCGGTTGCGCCAAGCGGTACGGTTCAGAACTAGGTAAAACAGTCAGCCGGGTTTCGGTGGGCGCCGGCCATAGGGAAGAGAATAGTACAAGCATTAAGGAATGGGTCCACGATATACAAGAACTCCTGCTGCCGCCCCAGGCGGTGGCGAACCACAGGCGCATGCTGCGGCACGCGTCCGGCTTATGTATGGCCTCCTGGTAGCGGTCATTGCGCTTTTTGGCTTACGACTCTTTTATGTACAGGTTATTCGCTACGGTTATTACAAAACAGCGGCTCTGGAGGACCAGTTCAAACAGTATGAAATTCCTGCTTCCCGCGGCATCATCGAGGCGCATGACGGTGACGCGATTGTGCCCATCGTCCTGAACCAGGAGCTTTATGCGCTCTATGCTGACCCGACATTTATTAAGAACGCATCGGATGACGCACTGCGGCTGGCAGGCATTACTGGCGGTGATGCAATGAAGTATGCGTCGCTTATGGCGACGCCAGACACTCGGTATGTAGTGCTCGCAAAGAAGTTATCTGCCGACCAAAGTCGGCGTATTCTGGCACTAAAAATCCCTGGCATCGGTACACAGGGTCAGGACTATCGGACGTATCCGCAAGGAACGTTGGCCTCGCAGCTGCTCGGTTTCGTCGACGGCGACGGGCAAGGACAGTACGGGCTGGAGCAAGCTTTAAACGATGAGTTAAATGGCACGCCAGGGCAGGTGAAAGCCGTGACTGATGTAAATGGTGTACCGCTCGCAGCAAGTAAGGGAAATGTCGAAACAGCGCCAACGAATGGCGACAATATTGTCACGACGATAGACCTATCGATGCAGGCTCAAATGGAGCAGATTCTGGCGCGTGAATACCAACGAACGAAATCAAAGGGCTTGAGCGCTATTATCATGGATCCTAACACTGGTGCAATTAAAGCGATGGCTAACTATCCGACATACGACCCGGCGAATTACGGCAATGTAAACGACATTAGTGTTTTCCAGAACGCTGCAGTCAGCAACCCCATTGAACCAGGGTCGGTCATGAAAGTCCTGACAGTGGCTGCAGCGCTTGATAAAGGTGTGATCCAGCCGGGCACGACTTTTTATGATCCGGCGCACTGGCTGGTGGACGGTTTTGACATTACCGATATTGAGGAAGACGGCGGTGCGCGCAACCAGAGTATTGCAAGTCTTTTGAATCTGTCGCTGAACACCGGTGCGACATGGCTGCTGATGCAAATGGGTGGCGGGCAAATCAACCAGCAAGCCAGAAGCACATGGTACGACTACATGGCGAACCATTTCCGCTTGAACCAGCCGACCAATATTGAACAGGGTTACGAAGCGGTTGTGCCAATCCAGAAGCCGCAAGATAATGGCGCCGGTATTAACTTAACATATGCCAACATGGCATTCGGGCAAGCGGTGCAGGTGACGGCAATTCAAATGGCGGCGGCAGTTTCCAGCGTACTGAACGGCGGCACATTTTACCAGCCGCACCTGGTCGACCAGACGGTTTCGGCTGACGGTAAAACACATACGGTACGTCCTACCGTCTTGAAGACACATGTGGTGTCGCCACAGGTGAGCCAGGAGCTGGCGCCGCTTATGGAATATGTCGTGCAACAGCATCAGCTGGACGGTTTTTCTTACTTAAATTTTCCATCCGCGTACACAGTTGGCGGCAAGACCGGTACTGCTCAGATTGCAAAACCGAGCGGCGGCTACCATACTGATGAATACAACGGTACCTATGTCGGTTTTGTTGGCGGCGACCGGCCGCAATACGTGATCGTCGTCTACAATATTCGGCCAAATGTCCCGGGCTATGCTGGATCGTACGGCGGCCAGCCAGTCTTTGCGGATCTGGCACACATGTTAATTGATAATTCATTCGTGGTGCCGAAGAGCCATTAAGGACCGCAACGCGTGTATAATAAGCAGCAAGAAACAGAGGAATAAACAGAACCAATATGACGGACAATGTGTTGAACCTTTCTATCGCAGACAGTACTTTGATTCTTATTCTGGGGCTTGGTGTTCTCGGATTTCTGGTCAGTACACTTTTGACGCCGCTCTACACGACGATCGCCTATAAATTTGAATGGTGGAAACAGCAACGCCACGAAGCGTGGGGCGGCCAGGCATCGACCGTCTACAACAAATTGCATGCCGAGAAACACAAACGGCATATTCCGACTATGGCAGGGCTGATCTTTGTCGTATCGATTACGATCGTCACATTGCCGCTTAACTTAAGCCGCGGTGAAACGTGGCTGCCTCTAGCGGGCATGGTGGCGTCCGGGTTAGTGGGGCTGCTTGATGATTTTATGAATATTCGCGGCACGAACGGCATTGCCGGTATGCGTGCGAAGACAAAGTTCGTGCTTCATAGTGTTATCGCACTCATTGGTGGCTGGTGGTTCTTTGCAAAGTTAGGCGTGACACATGTCTATATCCCCGGTTTCCACGACGTGTACGTCGGCGCGTTTATCATTTTGCTATTCTGGCTGGTTGTCATCGCGACAGCGAATGCAGTGAATATTAGCGACGGCTTGGATGGGCTTGCGGGCGGACTCCTGACTACGTCGTTCCTGGTATACGTGATCATTGCGGCCGTAGAGGGGAAGTTCGCGCTCGCAGCGCTATGTATGACAATCGTCGGCGCGTTGCTCAGCTATACGTGGTTTAACATTTTTCCTGCCCGCTTTTTTATGGGCGATGTCGGGGCATTCGCGCTCGGAACGGCTCTCGGCGTTATTGCGATGCAGACCAACACGGTATTTATCTTACCGATTGTGGGCGCCGTATACGTTATGGAGACCGTGTCAGTTATCATTAACCGGGCGTCGAAGAAATTACGCCATGGCAAAAAAGTCTTTTTGTCGTCGCCAATCCACCATCATTTTGAAGCAATTGGCTGGCCGGAAACAAAAGTTACCATGCGTTTTTGGATACTTGGCCAGATCGCTGGTATTCTCGGATTGATTTTGTTCCTGATCGGAAAATACCAGTAAGGGGTATCTTATGCAGCCGCGATCACCACTTCGCAGCACCGGCATAAACCGCGCCGGTATTCATAGTACGCCTGCGGAGCCAATACAGCTTGGTCGCCGGCATCGGCCGGATTACTGGCTGCTGGTACTGACGATTATGCTGCTCGGCGTGGGACTGATTGTTATCTATTCGATTAGCCCGGCATTGAGCGCAACCGCGCATGTCAGCAGTAACTACTACGTCCTGAAGCAATTGGCCGCCATCTGTATCGGACTTGTCGTGTTTGTCGTGGCGGCGCAGGTGCCAATTCCGGTCTGGCGCCAGTGGGCAAAACCGCTCTTGATTCTGGCATCGGCCGCGACGCTGCTGGCAGTTGTTATGCCGGTGAACCCAAATTACCCTGCTCATCGGTGGGTGCGGCTCGGATCGTTTTCGTTTCAGTCGGTAGAACTCTTGAAATTCGCGCTGCTCATTTGGCTCGCCGGTATGTTGGCCGGAAGGATTGCGAACGGCTCGATTCGCAATATACAGGCAACGCTCAAGCCGGTGGTTATCGCACTGGCGGTGATCGGTGTCATTGTCGTCGGTGTTCAGAGTGACCTTGGGTCGATGGGGGTAATTATCGCCATGATCTCCGCCATGCTATTCGTAGGCGGGCTTCCGCTAAAGCGGTTGGGTCTAATACTGGGCGTTATCGCTATCGGTGTTGTACTATCGATTGCCGCTATCCCATACCGGCGGGAGCGGCTGATGGCGTTCTTTCATCCATCTGCAACCTGCCAGACCGCCGGGTATCAGGCATGTCAGGCGCTGATTGCAGTGGGGTCGGGCGGTATGGCTGGTCTTGGGCTGGGCAGCAGTGTACAGGCGTATGGGTATTTGCCGGAAGCAGCCAACGACTCCATTTTTGCAATTTATGCCGAGAAGTTTGGCTTTATTGGTTCGGTGTTGCTTTTGGCTGTTTTAGTTGGCCTGTATGCACGTATGAAGGCAATCGCCGAGCGTACGACGGATAATTTCAGCCGGCTGGTTGTGATCGGCGTTGTCAGCTGGCTCAGCGTCCAGTCGCTCATTAATATCGGGGCGATGATTGGCGTTCTGCCGCTGAAGGGTATTACGCTGCCGTTCGTTAGCTATGGCGGCACCAGCGTGATCTTTGCGCTGGCAGCAGTTGGCTTAGTGTTTCAGATATCACGCTATACATCGTATACTGCACGGGTAAGTCAATATAAGAGTGGAAAGGCAGGCCATGACGATCGTACTGACCGGCGGCGGGTCCGGGGGGCATATCACCCCGATCTTGGCAGTCGCTACTGAGCTCAAAAAACTCCGGCCGGACACACATGTTGTGTATATTGGCCAAACTGGCGATGGCTTGATCGATATTCCAGCAGCCCATCCGGCAGTTGATACGGTTTATACC
>CAZPPY010000002.1:0-24086 GCA_964588575.1 uncultured Candidatus Saccharibacteria bacterium | reverse complement strand
GCGCCGCTGCCGTTCGCTTCGGGCAAGAATACTTTCCAGTTTTCCAAATTTGAGTCACTCAAAATATCCTGACTTGCATAACGATCTGTACGCTTATTACCTTTTTCAAGACCAATAATTTTAATCCTATGCATATCGTCTGGATTTGTGACAAAGATATCAGCGAACTTTTCAAACCAGTTGTGTCGTATACGCCGCTCAGTGGGAAAAGCATCATCAATTTGCGCGTTCACTTTTGTCTGGGGCTTAATGATTGTATCAATGCTAGTACCGCTGGATTTAGTTAATATGCTCCGCAGCTCTTCATAAGCCACGAACACTCCACCCAGCCCGCCGTTAGTCTGATATTTATCCCACAGGGTGACGCACACTCCTCCTTTGATGTCGACGCCAGAAAAGGCCTTTTGTGAGTCGGCTTCATAGTATGGTACTGACAAATGCGGATCATTAAGCATTTGCTTATTCCAGTCTTTTGGCGTCGCACCAGCATTGAATAAGAAACGTGCCGGATGAATGAGCGATATATATTCAGGATTAAGACTCTTTGCTGCCTCAAAGAATAAGTGATATACAGGCATGGCAAAGTTGGTATCGGTGCTTATTTGGTAGGGCGGATTGCCGACTACAGCATTAAATTTCATCATACCTACCTCCTTATTAAACAATTCTGCCAGCTTCTCTAATGCCGTACCGTGTTCTGCTTCAGGTAGCAGATCGTGCTCGATAAAGTTTTTGGTACTTATCTTATGGTCTTCATCAAAGCCAAAAATAAATGCGTCTGTAATGGCATGTAGTATGCACGTTGGCGCCAGGCCATAAACTTGGTCCTCAAGAATATGTTTAATGCAGTCAAAATCGCTTTTGTACAAATGACGCGTGCCGGCAAAGATCTTTTTAACTGTTTCCGTAATGTATAACCCCGACTTCATATAGAGGTCTATGAAAGTGCGGTCAGTTCGAGTAAATAGCGTAGGATCGTGATCTGCTAAATCATCGATCATCATTTTAACCACATTCTTCGGCGTAAATATCTGGTTCGTTTTCTGGCTTGGTATCAACTTGAAGACATCGTCATCGCCGGTAAACCAGTTTGCTAGCTTATGCTTCTCGGCAACAAATTCAGCAATACTGGCATTGAATCTATATTGTTCAAATACGCCACCGAAGTGTTTGCGCTCGCCATTTTCTTCATAATCAAAGCCGTCGCGTAGTTTGTGGAACTCAGCTTTTGTAATGCTGGTGAGGTCTTCGAAGTCTTCATCGCTAACAGCTTCGTCGAAGTTATCAATCGTAATGTCGTTACCAGAGAGATTTGCCATAATGAACATCGGGATTGTGCGAGTGAATGCGCGGAGGTGATCCTTGATTTCCTCTTCTTTGCTCTTGCGTTCGCTATCAACGACGGCTTGCTCTTTGGCTTCAACCTTTTGTTCTACAAAATCATGTTCAATGATCTTCGCAAGATCTTCCTTGAGGCGTTCGACATCTTTTATGTCATCACTTTCATACTCAGCGATAGCAAGCTTTATCTTCTCCGAGTTCTCGTTGCGTATTGCGTCAATCTCAGCATTGGTGACTCTGTAGACTTCCTTATACTTGGCAATAAGAGGTTCAGCGAGTTCTTCTACTTTAGCTGGTAGGGTTTCCAGCGCCTCTTCAGTCGTTTCGGAGTTGACGGCATTATCCACGATACGCTCGATGTTAGTTCGATAAATCTTTTCTCCCAGGATAACGCCGCTGTTCTCATTTATTTTTGCCTGCTTGTTATCTTCTATTTTTCGAGCATTATCAAGATTGAGCTCAGTCTTGCTTACTTCTACGCGCTTGTTTTTCTCGATGGGCATCTTATCCAAGATGTCCTCAACCTCTTTAGGGAAATGGAATACATCTTTAATATTGTCGTTAAACAATAGGTTGGTCATGAAACGTGCTTTGACAATTTCAGTAGCAGCGATGGCATTCGGGAAGGTCAGGACCTTTTCCGCATCGAGCTCTACCATACGACCTTCAACGTCTTCTGAAATGACAGGGAAGTAATTCAAAAGCTCCCGGATATTGCTCTTACGCTCTGCTTCAGTAATCTCACCGTTTACAGCCTTAGGGTTGAGAGCATTAGCAAACTGGTCATAGATTTCAAGGACACGCGTCGGGGCAAAGTCAAAGAGATAAGCGGATTGCTTTACGATCAGCTGGCCGTTTTCAGTGAATTTGTACGGATTCTGTGCACGGAATGCCGCCTGCATGTACTGTGCTGGGGTTTTGATATCGGTAAGCATTAGTACGGCGCTCCACTCTTTGACAGTAATGCCAGTCGTAAGCTGACCACATGAAAGCGTGATGGTCTTACTATGTTCTTTGATCGCTTTCCTTACCTTGTCGTATGATTTTTCGTTGGCAACAAAGTCATCTTCTTCATCGAAAAAGGACTTGCCATCGCCGGCTGCAACTATGATTTTGTATTCTTTGAAGATAGGGTCTTGTTTGAGGAGTTGCTCAAGTGCTTTGACAGAATCGACACGGTTGCCGACATACCAGAAAGTGTGTCGTAGTTCATTCCGAAGCTCTGGAGTTGAGAATGGGTACTTCTCGTTGGTTGAGAGATTCTTGATAAATTCTTTTACGTCATTCTCATGGACAAATTTCTGGTCTTTTGTAGCAAAGAATTCGTTTAGATCGAAAGCAAAATCGCGCGTTTCACCATCAATTTCAATGCCTTCATTTACCTCTGAGGCAATCATCTGTGAAATGCGGTAGGTATATAGCTTGAGGTCTGGGAGACTTGTATGATCACCAGCCTCTTCTTCCTCAAGTTCGGCTTGCTTTATTTTCTGTTCATCGAGGTATGTCCAGTTGAAGATAGCGTCGTCTGAGAATTTATTGTTGGCAAGCGCTTTGAAGGGCGTACCCGATAGATGGAGCGTATGCTTGCGCTTGATAATATTGAAGGCTGCATCAGTACGGCCTGTATCCACGCCCTCATGGGCTTCGTCGATAATGAGCAGATCCCATTCAAGATCGGCGACCCATTGAAGCTTATTGAGGTTACCGCCAAAATACTTAGAGCCCTTTAGATCTTGCAGTGACAAAAAAGTTATCTGGGGCGAATCGCTACCAGACGCGATAAACTGATCGCGCGTGAGAGCTGGGCGGTCAGCAATAGATGATGTTTCAGAAATGAATTTATAGCCCTCGATAAAGGTGTCAAAATCATCAAACCATGAGTTTGCGATAGCTGGCCTGTTAGTAACGATAAGCACCTTGCCAGCACCCAGGCATTTTGCAAGATCGTAACTCGCTAGTGTTTTACCGAAGCGTGGTTTTGCGTTCCACAAGAACTCACCTTTTTCGTGGCCAGCAAAATATTCGATGGCTTGATCGACAGCAGCCTGTTGTTCTGCGCGCAAGTCATATGGCAATTTACCGTCTCTATCTTGTAGCGCAGCAAAGCCTTTCTCGCGGAAGATATCAAAGAGCTGTTTTGATTTCTCTGGAGTACCGTTGAAGTAGAACCATTCCGTACCGAGATCAGGGCGCGCAGGTATGTCTTGTTTCTTAAGGAAAACGTGGAAGTCTTTGTCGGTAAAGTCTTTGTCTAATCCACTAAAGAATGCAGGTGCGCTCCATAACTTGTTATACTCGAGACGCATTGCAGCTGTCTGGGTTTGTTCGCGAATTCGCTGATCTACATCTTGCCGTTCAGTGTAGCCAATCTTCTGCGACCCTTCATTCTGAGAGACTGTTGGCAACACATACGAATAGAGCTGCGGGTACACAACCTTAGTGGTCTTAATCGACAAACTATTCTTCGACATCTACTACACAATATAATATCTTATTTCACTTTCGCTAGCCTACTCGTTTTGCTGCACCATTGCCGCAGCCACTTCGTCGTTTAACTGGCAATTCCAATTTTTGAGCATTTTTTTGGAATTTGAGTAATGTAAATTCCAGTTCTTTATATAACTGTGTCATAAAGTGCTGACGAACGGGAATTCATGTTTTTGACAGGATGCGGCAAAGCGGGGTTATTCTGATCGCTCTTCGTCATCGGCGCCGAAGATGAGGCGGCCGAGGTAGGCTTCGGCGCCGGGTTGCTCTAGATGCTCCGGAGTAATCACGCCGCGGCGGGCTTGAACCATACGGCACACGCGGCCGCCTTCAGGGAATTCGGCGCAGATGGCCGGGCGCTCGGGGCTGGTGTAGATCCGGCAGGTGAATTGGCCGGTTTGCGGATCTTCCATGAGGTTCGCGCAACGGCCGACCATCTTGTATAGGCGACGGCCGTCATTCAGCAGCGTCGACTTGCTGTTCGGCCCGCGGCGCAACGAGAAGATAGTGCCGTGCGCGTCAAGCGTATGGAATTCTTCCTCCGTCAGCGGTATTTCCATATCCTGGCAACACGTGCCGCACGACAAACAGCCGGGCAGCGTTACGCCCGGCGGCAGTACTGGTAGTTCCTTGGCATTCCTGCTTTTCATCAGATATATTTTATATCATATTTATAGTGTAGTGTAAATATGATAGGCGAAGCATCTGGACTTTAGACTTCGAATTTCTCCATGTGGTCGTTCAGGTTCTTCAGAAACTCTTTGGCCTGAGCGCGGGTCAGCGCAACGCGCGCAACGATCGTCTGCTGTGTTGCATCACCGGGGGCTGCCTGCGCGAAATTGAAGACGACAACGTGCTCGCTGTTGGCAATGACATAGCCGTCGGCATAGAGCACCGGCGTCTTGTTTGGATCAACGCTGAAATTAATCGTCGTTTGCTTTTGATCTTGTGCCATGGTCGCTCCTCCAGATTATATGTTTATTTTATGCCTAATTCGACTGATGGTGAAGCGGCCAGATAGAAGACCTCGCTGCCTGGTCACCTGGATTCCCGGTCCAGTCGGGAATGGCGCTGCAGAGAATATTGCATCTCTGGCCGGTGGCCGGCAACAGGTGACTCATTGCTCATGATATGCAAGTGCCCTTTACATAAGAGGAAACAACAGGTATAATATAGGTGAAAATGTGTGACAACAAAAAGGTCTAAATGTATACCCTAACAATTGTCTTGCTAGTGGTCTTTTTAGTGTTATTCTCTGCAATCTGCAGTGGGTTAAACATTGCGTTGATGTCGCTGAAGACTGACGATCTAGTCCGCAAAGCGAAGCTCGGCGACGGGCAGGCGGCTGAAGTGCTGCCGCTCCGCAAAAACAGCCACTTGAGCCTCGCCAGTATTCTGCTCACAAACGTCGCAGTCATTTCAACGACATCGTTGGTGCTTGGTGAACATTTCAATGGTTTCCTGGCGGGCATCGTCAGCACGCTGCTGATCGTTATTTTTGGTGAAGTCATCCCGCAGGCACTGTTTGTCAGCCACGCCTTGAGTTTCTGTGCCTGGCTGGCACCGGTACTGCGCCTGATGATCGTATTCACTTATCCGATTTCCAAGTCGCTGCAGCTGCTGCTCGATGCAATCCTGGGCAGCGAGGAACCGCATCTGCAGAGCCGACACGAACTCGGCCTGGTCATCGGCGAACACGCCGCCAGCGAAGACACCGAACTGGACGAAAACGAACTGGACATCATCCGAGGCGCGCTCGGCCTAAGCGAAAAACGAGTGCGCAACATCATGACTCCGATTCATAAAGTCTACTGGCTGACACCGGACACTGTCATTGGCGCCACTGAAATTGATGAGATAAAGCTGCGCGGTTTCAGCCGTATTCCAGTCTTCAACAGTGAGCGCACTACCGTCTACGGCGTGCTGCATATGAAAGACCTGGTAGATATTAATTTTGACGAACAAAGCTATAAAATCATGGACCTGCCTATGACACCGACAAAACTGGTCGGAGCTATGACGGCGTTGGATACACTGTTCCGCAAGTTTATTAGTGCGCGATCACACCTGATGCCCGTCGAGAAAGACGATAAGATCGTCGGCGTCGTGACGATTGAAGACCTGCTCGAGGAAATTATCGGCCACGAAATCGAGGATGAAGCCGACCACGCACGACACTTGGCCGCACACCTCTAACCAGCGGACGGTACCGCTGTATTTTTGGCCTGTTTTGTATCTTAATACCGTTCAAACGGTGAAAATTTTTATGGAATAACTAGCCCCCGGCTTGTACATTTACTCTTAGAGTAAAGGAGGCCCCGGTTGAGCGCGGAAACTATCGACTATACCGAATTACCGCAAGAAGTCACTATTGTCGTGCCACTTGGCGAAGTTGCCTGCCGGCCCATCCCCGCCGCTGTCGCGCAAGACCAAAAACCGATCGAATTTCCTCCCAAAATAGTTCCCGTTCTCACCAAACAAGCGCCGATACCTACGGTCCCGGTGCTCACGGCAGATGCGGAGCCGCTGCGGATTGTCCCTATTCTTACGCCGCCTGCCGAGCCGCTCAGTCCAGAGATGGAGGTATCGATACCATATGAAGCGCCGCGCCGGACATCCCGCTTACCGGCTGTCATACCCGTTACGCCGGCAAACTTTGGTGCCGTATTTGAAATCATGAGGCCACGACTGGAACGGCACATCTATAAAATGACGCACAATCTCGATGAGATCGATGACCTTGTCGCAGAAACTGCCAAACGTGCTTGGGAAGCGATCACACCCGCCCGAACCATCATCGACACGTCGGCATGGTTCTATAGAATCGCAACAAATATCACAACCGACTGGCTCCGCCATCAACAGTATGTAAACCGCTACGAGCTACAGCCGGTAAAGCGCCAGCTGGACAGCCTGACGATGGTTGACCACACACCGGCACACCAGGACGGGGATTGGTATCACGATCAGCTGCACGCTCGCAACACAGTTGCCTATGTACTCGGACACCTGTCCGCACGCGATGTAAAGCTGCTCGTTCTGTATGAGCATGAAGGGTATAGCTGCGAAGAAGTCGGCGAGCAGCTGGATATGACATACAGCGCGGTTAAAACGGCGCTCGATCGAGCGCGTAACCGCGCCCGAAAGCTGGTACATGATTACCTGAATGGGGTCCAAAGTCAGGTAATACGGTCACACATCCGCAACCGCGGCTAAAACACATATATACTGGAAGGCGCTATACTGTAAAGACGATGGATCAGAGGCCGTTGGCCGAGCGAATGCGGCCGGAATCACTGCAGGACGTGCTTGGGCAGGAGCATCTGGTTTCTGCCGGCAAGATTATCCATGAAATTATTGCCAGAAAGTCGCCGACCAGCCTGATATTGTGGGGGCCGCCGGGCAGCGGCAAGACAACGCTGGCACGGATTATCGCCAGGGAAACCGGCGCTGAATTTGTGGAGCTGAGCGCTGTCACTGCCGGCAAAGCCGATGTCGTCAAGGTCATCGAACGCGCGGAGCAAAATCGGCGGCTTGGTATGACCACGATCCTGTTCGTCGATGAAATCCACCGGTTCAATAAAGCGCAGCAAGACGCGTTCCTGCCCCATGTCGAAGATGGGACCCTTATTCTAATCGGCGCAACGACGGAGAACCCCAGCTTTGAAGTCATCACCCCGCTCCTCAGCCGCTCGCGAGTACTCGTGCTTGAGCCGCTTGGCAAACAGGAGATTATTGCTATCCTGAAACATGCTGCAAAGGCCGAACGGCTGCCAGCCAAAAAATTACCAGCAAAAAGCATCGACCTGCTAGCAGAGTTATCGGGTGGTGATGCCCGAGTGGCGCTCGGTAATCTGGAGCTGGCGGTCCAACTGGCCGGTAGCGCACCCATTACCGCGGATATCGTGAAAACAGCCGCCCAAAAGCGGGTGCCCGGCTATGACAAGGCCGGCGAAATGCACTACAACATCATTAGTGCTTTCATAAAAAGCATGCGCGGCGGCAATGCAACCGCAGCACTCTATTATCTAGCACGTATGTTGCAAGCTGGTGAAGACCCAAAGTTTGTGGCCCGTCGCATGGTTGTTTTCGCCAGCGAAGATGTCGGTCTGGCCGCGCCGGCTGCACTCAATCTAGCCGTCTCAACCTTCCTCGCCGTTGAACGCATTGGCATGCCGGAATGCCAGTACAATCTCTTCCACTGTGCGGTCGTTTTGGCCAAAACCAAAAAGTCGCGCGAGATTACGGACGCCATGAACAGCGCCCTGCAGGCAGCCCGCGAATACCCCGACCTGCCGGTTCCATTACACCTTCGCAATGCGCCGACAAAACTTATGAAAGATCTTGGCTACAATCAAGGCTATGAATGGAAGGCAGGCTTTGAACACGAGGCCGGCTTCCTGCCGCCGGAGCTTAAGGGGACGAATTTTTTCATAGACAATAGCTAATTGCTTGTGGTTTTGTAAGAGTGCACGATAGGAGATGATTATGAGTGCAGCGATCTTCCAGCTCACCAGCCCCGCCTTCGCAAACGGTGATACAATGCCCGAACGGTATAGCTGTCAGGGCCTGAATATCAGCCCGCCGCTCCATATCCAGGGTGTGCCCGACAGGGCCGCCAGCCTGGCGCTTTTCGTACACGATCCGGATGCGCCGATGGGAGACTATGTGCACTGGACCGTATGGAACATGAATACCACTATTGACGCGGTTCCCGAGAACTGGATTCCCGATGATGCGATTGAGGGCTCCAACAGTTCCGGCCACGCCCAATATATGGGCCCGTGTCCACCGTCAGGGACGCACCACTACATCTTTGACCTCTATGCGCTGGATGCTCCGCTCGATTTGCCGGACGGTGCGTTGGAAGAGGATGTCCGCCAGGGCATTGCCGACCACGCCATTGCCAAAACCACCTTAACCGGCCTGTTTAGTCGCGACGGCGACTAGCCCGTTCATATATTCCAGTAACGCTGCCGCGTGATCTATAGCACTGAAAGATAACAGTTACTTTTTCGCTAGCGGCAGAATAATGACAAAGGTCGATCCCTTACCTACTTCGGCGCTCTCAAGAACGACGTCACCGTGCATATTCTTGGCAAGCAAGCGGGAAATGTAGAGGCCGAGGCCGGTTCCCTTCGTGTCGTCGCGCGTCAGGATACTTTCGCCCGCCTGCTGGAACTTATGGAAGAGGAGTTTCTGATTCTCCGGCGAAATACCCTTGCCAGTGTCCGCAATGCTAATCCTAAGATTCTGGCCATCAACGGCTGCCGAGACAGTGATGGTTCCGTTTTCCGTGTACTTCACGGCATTCGCAAGCAAATTGTAGGCAATTTGCCGCAAACGGCCATCATCCGCCATCACTTTCGGCACCTTATTCATGTTAGTCAGCGTAATCGTGTCATGCTGCTTCTCGGCCAGCAGGTGCAAACCGTCGGTGGCAGTGGTAAACGCCGGCAGTATATCCACAGGCGCGATGTTGAACTGCATCTTTCCTTGCTCGAGGCTCGAAGAATCCAAGAAGTCGTTGACGATTTCGATCAGCCGGATACTGGCTTCGTGCGTATCGTTAATCATATTGGCCATCGACTCGTCTTTCAGCGCATCCGGGAAGTAGTCTTTGATCATGCTCATGTTGCCACGGATGGCGGTCAGAGGAGTGCGAAGCTCGTGAGAAGCGATGCTGAAGAATTCGTCCTTGCTGCGGTCGAGGATTTTTTGTTCGGTGACATCTTCGATGATGATCGCGGCACCGAGCTCACGCTCACCAGAAATAATAGGCGTTACATAGACCTGGTAGAAGGCACCGTCTTCTGATTCAACATCAAGGCGGCGGTGGTGCTTAACGTCCAATACCTTTTGAACGGTAGCCGGTAAGTCTTTATTCCACTTCAGCCGGCCAAGTACATCAGTCAATTCCTTGCCGGTCGCATCCGTCACATTTATGCCGACTAGCGTACTGGCGCGCCCGTTCAGGAGCTCCACTTTCATCTCGCGGTTTACGAGTACGAAACCCTGCGCCAATGAGTTGATGGAGTCCACCAGATACGCCCGTGCCCGGTTGAGTTCTTCGGTGCGTACTTTGACTTCATGCTCAATAATACTGCGGGTATGGAGCTCCTGAGTGATATCAGTAATAATCATGACGTTCGTCTGGTATTCACCAACCCGCATAAGCGTGCTCGTGATACGGGTAGGCACGTGCTGCGCGTGTACAGGCGCGATATCAACCTCGTCAATTGTCAACGTTTGGCCGCTCACTGCTCCGGCAAATGATTTTTCGAACATCGACTGCGAGTCATGTGCGATAAAGCTTAGGAGCGACTTGCTCGCTTGGCCGCCTTCTTTTATGTCAAGGAGTTCATCAGCCTGAGAATTGGTGAAAATAATATTGAATTTGTCGTCGGTAACGACTACTGATTCCTTCATGGTCCCCATAATTGTATTGGAGAAGAGCGTGGGGTTGACGGTCAGTAGCTGATATCGCCTGAGACCATAGATGAAAAGGAACGCTGCCGGCGTTCCGAGTGTAACTCCCAGCGACGGGATATTACTGAAGCCGAGCATTGGAAGAATCAAATCGGTCAAAGTCCCGCCGATGAGCGGCAAACTAATAGCGAAGATGAAAAGCAGGCTTTGTTTGCGCAGCAGCTTGTTCTGTGTATGGCGCCGGAAGCTGATTAGACGCGCCAGTGCCGCCGCCAACAATACGTCGTACCAGATCAATAAGACGCCGGAAGCCGGCCCAATCGCCGTTCTAAAATCATAGCCCCAAGGTGCAGCAACGGCATATTTTGTACTATTAATAAAGACGATGTTTGTAAAGCACTCGTAAAAGAAGAATATGACTCCTGAGAATAGAAGCGTAATAATAACGCCGTTATAGCGCCGTTCCGACTGGTTGGTATAGGTTAGGCTAAACAGATAAATTGCGGGCGCAACGATTAATGACACTCCGCTCATGCCTCCCCAGAACAATGCGCCGATAGGCGTTGCGCTCAACCGCTGCATGAGTTCGCATATAGAGAACAGTACCAAGCCCGCCAAATATACAGACAGCCAGGTGCGCTCTTCGGTGCGCGCGACATTATACAAGAAATAAAACAGCAGTACGAGGTTCAGCATGACCGTCAGCACCGAAATCAGCGCAAACGGATTGAACCGCAACGCAGTCAAATGCCATTCAGGAGCAAGGAATGCAATGTACGTCGTGTAGCCGATAGCCGCCAGTGCCACGAAAATCGCGACTGCACGTGTCTTTAGCGCAAATCGTTTGGTTTTCATATTGTCCTTATGGTTAAGAGTTTACCTGCAGTATACTGCATCGACGAATCCATGTATAGACCGCAGGATATCCATCGCAAAGCCAGGTTCAATCCTTGTCGATGTGATCCATTTGGAGTTTAATAAAAGCTAATGCTTGCCTCAGTTACGGGTTCAGCGCGAAAACTGTCCTCTGCTACCGCAATCGTAGTTTCTATTACGGTGCTGGTGCTTGGGATGGTCCTTAATATATACACGCCGCCGAACCGTGCACTGGCGGCCGGAACGTGTCAGGTTACCTCGCTCAATCCGCATACGGCTCCATCCGGCGCGGATACTGGATTCGCCGTTACTATCACCGATAGTGTAAACAAGATTGCCTGGGTACAAATCACGAGCCCCTCTCCTAACCTTGAGATATATGCCGGCTCGTCAGATTGGCTGCCAACCTTTACAACCGATGGCACGAATGCCGTCTTTACCGGCGATCCGATTGATGCCGGCAACCCCTTAAGCTTCAATGTCGTGGCCCACGTCGCATACTTTGCGCCCTCCAATTGGACGGTCAGCGCATCGGCGGACCAAGGTGGTGCGAGTCCCTTTAGTTGTACCGGCGATACCTCGATCACTATCACCGACAACAACCCACCAGTCATTGAAACCCTTTCCGCCAGTGCGCTTGCCACCTCTGCAACTATCAATTGGACAACCGACAAACCAACCGACGCGCGGGTGGATTACGGTCTGACCAGCAGCTATGACAGCTCCGTAACCGATGCAACATTTTCGACTTCACATACTGTCACTATCACCGGGTTGACCGCCACCACAACGTATCACTATATGGTGACCAGCGTTGACCAAGGCAGTAACAGCGTGACATCGGATGATGCAACATTTATCACGGCAGCAGCGCCCCCGCCCCCACCTCCATCGGATACTGGTGGCGGCAGTGGCAGTGGCGGCAGCGGATCGACAACGTCACCGATCGGCACAAAGATAATCGACACCGGCGACAAAACACCGGCGACCATCCGATTGACATCGACCATCCCTCATATCACCGCCGCAGTACCAAAGATCACCGGCAGCGCTGACGACAACAGCGGTCTCGTAAAGATCGAATACTCGACCGATGGCGGCAAAAATTGGCTGGCGGTCGATACAACAACCGGTATTGGAACAAAGCACGCCACCTTCAGCTTCACGCCGCTGAACCTCGAGGACGATACATACAGTATTGTTGCCCGCGCTGTCGATAACGGTGGCAATCTTGCGGCGACAACTCCCGTTGAGATGGTCATTGATACCCTGCCGCCGACTGTTGGCGGTAATATCATCTCGTTTGGACCGCAGGTGCTGCAACCAGATAGCAGCGGAGTCGTGAACACATTAACAAATATCACCCTAAGGATAACGACGAGCACAAAAGGGGGCGCCACTGACCTTAATATCAGTGCCGTCAACGTCGACGCGACGAGCAAAAACGCCCTGTCTTCCAACTTTACGCTGATGCGCGACACAGCTACCGGCCTGTGGAATGGCAATCTAAGTTTTACCACCCCTGGCAATTACCAGCTGGTAGCGCATGCGCTCGATGGTGCCGGCAACAAGACCGTTCGCGTCATCGACAACGTGGCCGTCGCCAGACCAGGATTGGTACTTTCTGCAAAAGGCCCGACCAGCAGCGCACAACTAACCGTCTACTATCTGGATCCGGATACCGATAGCTGGATAGTTTGGGACGCCGCGCCCTACGGCCAGATAAATCCGCAGATAACCAATAAGCAGGGCGGCTACAGTCTGCTGTTGCCAGCCGGCACGTACTACATCGGCGTATCGGCGTCAGGCTTCAGGCATATTAATACGGCCAGCTTTACCATCCAGCAGCCACAACCGGTCACCGCCGTGCTGCGTTTGCAGCCACAGGACGTTTTGAGTGCCGTCTACGGCAGCTGGTTTACCTTTGGCGTCACGCCGGTAACACTTGCCGGCTCATCAGCGCACATACCAGCGGCTTTCACCAAACAACTGCTCGTTGGCGAAACGCTGCCGGAGTTCACTTTGAACGACACTACAAACACCTCTCACAATTCCGTCAATTGGCTCGGCCGCCCAACCGTCATCACGATGATGAGTACTTGGGTGCCGACTACCGCACAGCAGGTATCAGAACTGTCAAAACTCGCCGGCAATCACGATATAAACATTTTGCCGGTCGGCATTGGAGAAAGCGTGGCGCGGCTTCGAGCATATGGGGCCATCGACGGCTCGTCATTGACCTGGCTGGCGGATCCAAATGGCACGTTGGCCGGTACGCTGCAGACTGGCAGTATGCCGACCCACTACTTCATTGACCGCAAGGGTATCATTCGTCGGGAATTCAGCGGCATCCTCAGCAGCCAACAGATTTTGGATTACTTATCAGATTTATAGCCAAAATGCTTATGCTTCAGGTATTATATAGATAACTAAACGAGTGATCCGAAAAACACATGCTGTCAGTCCAGTTCATTGAGCAAAACATCCACTTCGCGATCAGCCTGTTTACAGCGCTCGTATTTTTCGCTGTGTTCTGGCTATATTTTGATGCCTGGACAGCCGGAACCAAACATGTACGCGATCTACTGAAGTGGATTGGCTTTTTCCTGGCCTCCGTTTCATTTGTCATATATGCGACACTGATCGAACAAACGAACCTGGGACATTCGATTTTCGGGGGCGGCTCAGCACTCGTCGCGGATGCGCTTCGTCTGCTCGCCTACATCATTATTATTGTCGGCCAAATTCTTGATCCGCTACAGAAGAAGCCGAAAACCAACGGTCTCGACGATGTCTTGGACGAATCTGCACCTGAGACACCGGCCCGAAAGATCATCGAGCCGGCACAAGCAGTACAGGCCGCACCCGCACAGGCAGCAGCGTCGATAGCTGCAGCCGTAGCGACACCACCGCAGCCTGCTGCCGCGGCGCCGCAACCAAGGAAGATACAAGTTTCCAGCATTTTTGCAATTACCGCCGGTAACGGCTACGGCACCGTCTTCGCATTGCCGCTCGGGGCATGCATCGTCGCCCTGCTCTATTGGCGGCGTGCAACGACCGGCATCGAAAGACACCTGAAGCCAGTCGCTTTTGCCTTCCTTCTCTTCTTCGCATTCGAGTTATTTTCTCTTGGCGAACTGTTCCGCGACACCAATGATCCAACGGTCTTCAACCTCGTCAAGCCCTTCGGACCGGTCTGGATTACCAGCCACGTTTTCTTGCTGCTAGGTGCACTCGCACTGGGGCGCTGGGTCTGGCGCTATCTGACTGAACGCTTTATGTCGCAGCTCTTCATGCTGTTCACCAGTGCCATTCTGGCCGTATTCCTGATTACCACGGTCAGCTTTACCTTCCTGCTGCTGCGTAGCATCCAGAGCGACGCACTTGATAACCTCGAAACCGCTTCCAGCGTCCTTAGTTATGCCCTCAACAGCAAGGAAGCCGAAACCAGAGCCGACGCCGAATCTGTCGCTTCCAACCCGGCAGTCGTCGACGCAATCACCACCAAAAATCACGCGGCACTCAATACGCTGACGAGTGACTTTTTGGAAAGCCGCAAACAGGCTAGCTTGATCGTCACCACGAACGACGCACAAGTGCTCCTGCGGGCTGAAGAACCTGACCGATGGGGCGATTCAATTTCCAGTGACACCCTGGTTCGGCGGGCGCTCATTGGCGAAGACAGCTCAACCGTTGCTACCCAATCAGGCGTCTTGGCTCCAGTCGTGACAATTCGTTCCATCGTCCCGGTCCGCGATGATTCGGGTACAATTATTGGCACCGTCTCATCGGCAATTATCGTTGACAATGCATTCGTCGACGGCATCAAGCACGCTACCGGCCTCGACAGCGCGGTATACAGTGGCAACGTGCGTTCAGCCACAACCTTAACCGCACCAGATGGCATTTCCCGCTGGGTCGGCGTCAAAGAAACGAACCACGACGTCCAAGACACCGTACTCAAGCATGGCGCCGTGTTCAAAGGCTCGCTGGATGTTCTGAACCGGCAATACCTGGCCGTCTATGCACCGCTCAAAGACGCTGACAATACCGTCATTGGCATGCTGTTCATCGGCCAGCCGGAGGTTGCGATCCTGCAAACGGCGACCTATCTGATCGGCCTCACTTTCATCGTTGCTGTCATCTTGTTGGCAGCAGCTATCATCCCTGCTTACTGGATTGCACGCCATATTACGAAACAGCTGGAGTGAGGTATGACATCCTGTATCTAAACTGAGCGCTTGTAATATAAATGTTAGTATTTGTATAATGCATATAACAAGGTAGGGAGAAGAAATGGCAAAAATCCTCATTGTCGAAGACGATCCGCTCATGAGCCGGATGTACCAGAAGATCTTCACGTTCGAAAAGTACGAAGTAGAAATGGCGCACGACGGCGAAGAAGCACTTTCCAAAGCAACCGAAGCAAACCCCACGCTCATCCTGCTTGATGTGATGATGCCAAAAATGAATGGTTTGCAGGTACTGGAAAAGCTGAAAGCTGATGCGCGCACCAAGGCAATTCCTGTTGTTATGCTCACAAACCTGGCCGGCCAACAGGATGCTGAGACTGCCCTTTCCAAAGGAGCCGTCAAGTACCTCATCAAGAGCGAACATGAGCCGAAAGAAGTTACAGACATCGTAAAAGAAATTTTGGCAGGCTACACCCGCAACGAAGTTCCGCCGGCAGCGTAAGGATAAGAAGCGTATTAGCTTCGAAAAGCGCAGCTTCGGCTGCGTTTTTATGTTGCCTGATTATTTCAGGAATCCGCATATGGTATGATGACAGGAGTAGTATTTCAAAAATAAACATGAAAAAACCGCCCCGTCACCGACTCTCACCAGCAAAAGCAGCGGCGTCATCCCGGCACCGTGTAGCGAAGGCCCGAACACGAAAGACGATAAAGACAGAAGTCCGGCGTAGCCGGCCCCTGCACCGGCGGTTCCTGCTCCACCCGGCAACAATCTTCATGCTCTTGGTCATCGGCGTATTAATTGCCGGTTGGACGCTCAGAGCAGCCGCCAGCGATTACAGCGTCACCGCGAAAGTGCCCGCTGACCCGTTGACTGAGGGAGCCGTTATCACCGATCCGGCAGACGGCTTTACCACCGCATCAAGCCCTATTACTGTCACTGGTACCTGTCCAGATAGCTCTTACGTCAAGCTGATCCGGAACGGCGTATTCAGCGGCGTCGCCGGATGCACGGTCAGTAACGACTTTACCATTACCACTTCGTTGTCTGCGGGCAGCAACAGTCTGCAAGCGCAGGATTATAACATCACCGACGATCCAGGCCCCGTCACACCAGGTATTACCATCACGTACAATCCGCCGGCCTCGCCACCTGCACCGTCATCAAACGAAGAGTCGTCACCAAGCCAATCGTCAACATCATCGCAGCCGCTCACCGTCGCAAGCGACTATCACTACCAGGCCTTCACAACCGGCGCTACCGTTACCTGGGATGTCCAGATTGGCGGCGGTATCATACCCTACCATCTGCATACCGACTGGGGCGACAAGACGTCCTCAGAACAAAATGTTCCCGCCGCGTCAACAGTGACACTGAAGCATACCTATGCACAGCCAGGGTATTATGCAGTCAAAGTGTACGTGACTGACCACACGCCAAAAACGATCTTGATCCAGCTAGTCGCCTTTATCAGGCAGCCCGGCGCTGGCGGAGTAATCGTACCTGGTACCTCAATACCAGGCGGAACCACTGGCTCAAGCAATAATCCACTCACTATTATTTTCGGCAGCTCAGATATTTGGCTGTGGATTGCCTGGCCCACGTACATCACTGTTGTCCTGATGGCGATCAGCTTCTGGCTCGGCGAGCGGCAAATGATCCGGGTCGCACTCGAAACGCGTCCGATTGAAAAGCGCAAGCCGGTACGTCGCCGTTAATGAGCTACGGTGCATAGAGAGACATGCTGGTAAAAAGCTGCTGCCAGGTCGCTCTTGGTTCATCGCGTGCGACCCGTACGAACATGAGCGTCCCCTTGCTATTCATGACGGCCGCCTGACCAGCACCCTTCGGATGGGTTAGGTGTACAGTACCCTGCAAACTATCAAACGCTTCGTACTCGAAGAGTGTCTGTAAAAACTGGTTCGCGTAGTTTGGAATATCATTAAATGGTGTTGGTGTTGGTTGCTCAGTAAATGTAACCGTCTGGCCATCACCCAGCCTCCCCGTAAAGCTCAGAATATGTTGGCCAGGAACAAACTTATAGCTTGATTGATCTACCGCCACGCCACTCATCGGCATGAAGACTGGAAAAGTTATCTGCTTTTGTATCGCCTCCGGGAGCGGTGACCGGTTGCTGGCGTGGTGAAGGCCGAAAAATATTCCGCAGGTAATTACGACAAAACAGCCCGCTACCAAAACGGCGGTTGGCCAGTGGAAGCGACGGCGGATAATATGAGGTGCGTACATAATCCCTAGTATAGAACAACATCTACCAGCGCCGACCACTGGCAGCTTGCGACAGCATTACAGGTAGCCGTATTACCGTTAGCAACGACCTGCCCCATATCCCGGTAGAGCCCGTATTTGTTCGAGTTCGTCGTAGTCGTCATATATCCCAGCGTGGTACCGGTTTGCGCAACCGCTCCGATAGATGGAACTGTAGTAAACTTGACGTAGACCAGTCCGCTGGTGACGATGATGGCGCCGACATTAGTAGTCGACGTAGTAGGGTTGCCAACTGCCACCGCACCGCGCACATTTGTGGCACCTGCAGTAGAGGTCGTAGTGACCAAGTTGTCCCCCGATGCATCTGAGACAACCATCCATCCCGGCGCCAGAGCCGTCGTGTTACCAACGAATTCTTTAACAGAGGTCGTAAATACGCGCGTGTCGTAAATATTCGTGATGGCTGGCGTAGTACTCAGCTTAACTGTTGCCAGACAAAGGACTGGTGCAGTAGCGCTGAACGTCGGTACGCCGGCCGTTTCGCTGGTGTTGGGGAGCGTCTGTTTGGGACCATTATTGTTTAGTGGATCGTTTAGGCAAATATGCTGATACCGGATGGAGCCGGCTGTACCCAAACCAGCTATCGTTACGGCGGAGCTTATGACCACCTTGCGGCCACCTGAATAAGCTGTACACGGCGCAACACTCACCGATGTACTCGATGCCCACGATACCTTGCACGGAGCGTTGAGGTAGCTCGAGAGACCAGTGACGTCACCTGGACTATTGCCACTATCAGGCACAACCCCAAACATGAGTATTCCAAGCTGATCAGCGGTAACAATATCTGTCCAGCTACCGTCAATACAGCCACGTACATCGTTGGTAGTCGTATTGTTTGATATAGTCGCAGCACTGTAGTAAATGGCGCCAGCGTTGATGGTGGTCGAGCAGTTTGCTGAAGCCTCTGATGCAGGCGCTAGACTCGAATTGTTGAGTTGCAACAGAATTGGCGTGGCAGATACGGTACCGTCGCCAACCAGCACGCCGCCGGTATTGCTGGCATAGGCCGCACCGATCAGGTGAATATCGCCCGTCGTGTTGCCGATTACCGTATTGCCCGAACCGACGGTACCGAAGTTAGATTGGCCGGCACCTTGGGCTGCGGCTGTAAAGGCGCTGCCGCTAGCCGACTGCAAGGTAAGCGCACCGGCGCTGGTTGACCACGTCGAGGCGGCCGCCGCGGTAATGGTCAATGCGCCTGAAGACGTTGTCGTAAGGTTGAGTGGACCGGAAGCTACTGTCAGCGTCAGCCCGCCGGTGCTGGGTCCGGTGATCATCCGTGCTGAAGTACCGGAGAAAGTAACGTTGCCGCCCAGCGTCAGGAGGCCGGCTCCGGTTGTAATCTGTCCATTATTCGTTGTCTGCAGTGACAAGGTGTTGTTGCCAATATCCCATGTCGAGGCAGCAGTGGCTGTCAGTGTCAGTGCGTTACTACCGGTAGCTGAAATACCGACCGGGCCGGCCGCTGTGATATTCAGCCCGCCGGTGCTGGGTCCGGTGATCGTCCTGAGTGCAGTGCCCGAAAAAGTCAGGTTACCGCCAACCGTCAACAAGCCGGTGCCTGTTGTAATCGCACCATTGTTCGTCGTCTGAATCGACAGGGTATGGCCAGGACCGAGGTCCCATGTCGAATTCGCCGCGCCGGTAAAGTTCAGTGCCGCACCTGACGTCAGCGTAATGGCGTTGGCGCCAAGCGATGTAATGCTCACGGCCGCATTGTTGGCGCTCGGGCCGGTTACCTGAATAATGCTCGAGCCGTTGGCGCTCTGTACATCGAAAATATCCGCTGTGGGCGATGCCGTCGAAGTCTGTTTAATCGTAACCCCGTTGATATTCGTTGTTGGCTGGAAGGTGTTGGTGCCGGTCCAGCTCTGATTGCCGGCTAGCTGAGCAAAAGCCGTTGAGTCCAGACCATCCAACAGATTGGAATTCAGCGAATACGGTGTTGAGGTGAATTTAATATACGGCTTCATTTCCCCATCACCGCCGCAGTTGGCGGTAAAGTTTCCGGCCGGAGCACACGAGCTTGTGCTGCCGATCTGGATAGAAAGATAGAGCGGGTAAGTATTGAAATCGATGCCAGAAAAGTTATTCGCTGCGACGTGGTCGAGATTGACCTGAAAGGTGCCGCTGGTGAATGACACGCCATTACCGCCACTTACCAGCCAGTCTTCTGTCCAGCCAAGCGTACAACCAGCACCACTGGTTGGATTACAGCTGCCGGCGGCAGTATAAATTTTAAATTCGACGTTGTATGTGCCGTCGGCAATATTTATTCCTGAAGCGTTGACAATTTTGCCCTCAAAACTGATTTCCTGATTCACTCCGGTCGTTGCAGAAGCGGGCAATGCGAACATAACGAACATAACAGCGGAACATAGTACTCCCGCAGCTACATTGAATGGTATGTGGTTCAATCTGTTCCACATCACACATTCAGTATAGTCTTCTACCGAAGTACAAGCAATGTTACTTACGCTTATAAAGTGCTATGCGCGATAGTGGATAACTTTTCGGCCAAAATACCGGATACCAAACACCGACAGCGTCAGTATCACCAGCCCGCTAACCAAGGCGAGCAACGGGCTGACATACACAAAGCCCGTTGTATACGTCCGGAAGGCTTTGGCGCCATCAGCGCGATACGCGACCCGTACCGTATACCAGCCCGGCCATAATAGCCGTTGTTCGGTACGAAGCTGCACCTGGTAGAGCCGGCTCGTATCAGGCAGCACAATACCGGATTCAACATTGATCGTACCGCGTTGAGCTTCGCGCCGCCAGGTATCCGTGACCGTTACCAGGCCGCGTGGCACTGTTTGTACGTCGCCGGTATTAGCAAGGAGGAGATCTACCGCTGACGGCAGGGTAATATTCACTGTCCCGACATGCGGCTTCGCCAGCGACACAGTCTCTGCACCGTGGCCGCCAACCGTCAGGAAAACAAGTGTCGAAACTTCAGCATTCGCGCCAAGCCGATTCGCCACTCCACCTGAAGCTGTCGGCAAAACCTTGAAAATCACCGATCCATAGTGGCCGCCAGGTGCCATGCTATCTGTTTTGGTGATCGTGACTGCTATTTGTTTTGTATCGTGTTCTGATATATCAAATTCTGTTATTGATGGTGTCATCCAATGTGCCAAACCGTGCGGCGAAGCAATTTTCGCGGTATTATTCAAGAATAGTGTACTGCCAGTAGCATTGAGGGCTGTGAAATCGTCAGTGAAAGCCGCGACCGTAACCGGCTGCGCGGCATCGTTTATGACGTCAATATTGAATGTCAGCGAAGACTGGCCATCGGGCAAGCTCAACTGTTCGATAGCCGGTGAGACCGCCAGGCCGCTACTTGTCTGTATGACCTGTGCACCCGATGTTCCTGCAGCCGTCAAAAGCACTGCTGCCGACACTATCAGCGCCGCCGGCCATGTTAACGACGCCGGTAGACGCGTAAGCCCGCCCCCTGCATCACATGGAATGTAAATCGCCCAATCGTCGATAAGCCAATAATCAGTACGGCAAGCATCAGGATGATCGCTAGAATAAGTTTCCAGGGGATAACCCAAAAGGAAACGATACGGGAAATCGGGACAACACGCTGACCGTCGTTATATACCAGCGTAACTTTTGCATAATACTGCCCGAAGCGGATCTTGCTGAATTTGGCAAAATCCCAGGATAGCTCTTTAACGGGATTACCGTTCTTATCCCTCACAACCTGGCCGTCTATAGTCTTGTCAACGAAAAGCGGAAACCCATCGGACCACGACACTGTAAAATCACGCGAAGAACGCGGCAAGATGTTGCCGCCACCAGGATTTATATCAATCGCGGCCATGCTGTTTGCGACATCTTTGTCGCGACTGATGTACACCGATCCAGTCGGTGAAAGGTAAATATTGCCGCCGTTGCGGATACCGACCGTGAATGTGGCCGGTAGGTACTCAAACAGCCCTTGGCTGACTTTGAAATCAGTGACATCAATCGCCCGCTGCTCGTTGCCGGACTGCGTATCGACAAGCACCATGATAGCGTTTGTGCCACGAATGACTGTCGCTTTGGCGGACGGCTGGTCGGGAATATCAGGCTTGAAGAGGACCGCGTAATAGTAGCCAAGCTCAGCGCTCTTTGGCAGATTAATCGTCATTTGGACCTTTGACCACACGCCTGGTTGGGCAACAAAACTACTCGGCGAAAAACTCACCCATTTGGGTGATGGATCGTTCGACGATGGCTCAGTAATCGTAGGTTCGCCTGTTGCACCGTTTGCACTGAATACGTCCAGTTGCATATCAATCTTCACCGGTTGCGAACTGTTATTCATGAGCTGTAGCGTGCGCGTCACGCTCGTTCCCGGACGAACAACAGTACTCAGGAATACCGGAGACGTTGTCAGGCTAATGCCTTCAGCGTGAGTCGTCGCCGGCACGAGTACTAGCAGCCCTGCGGCTAATCCGATAACAGCCGCGCCAATCCGTATCATGAGGTTACGCATAAAACCCCCGCTGCCCCCTTGTTGAATAGCTTCAGTATAGCGCTAAAACTGTCCGGAGCCAATAACGGTAATTGTGTCGGTGTAGTCGCTTGCTGCAGGTGTAGTACCGGCGATGTCGACAAGTTCGTGCAGAACCTGTGCCACATTGCTGGCAGTCGTGGCGCTGGTAGCAATCCGGTTGAAAGCGCTGCTACTGAGGGCACCGCCGGTCGTACCGGCATTGTATGCGTAGTTCGTTGTAGCGTTGGCGCTCACGCCCAAGGCATATGCCTCAGTACCGATGGTACCACCGTTCATAGCCTGGTTACTGCCGCCCGCCACTGATGCGACGGTATGGCTCGCTGAGGTCGAATGAAGACCGGCCTGGCTGTCCATTGCATAGAGATTCCAGCCGCTTGCAGCGTTGGTATTAACAGTCACCGTAATACCTGTAGAAACGGTTAAAGCGGATGATGAGAGGTTCGAAATACTATCGGATGAGCCGCTTAGCGACATGGTGAAGGTTGGCAAAACTGTACCCGTAATTGAGTAAGCGTTGGCACCGGAACCAAGCACATCAAACGCTGCCGTTTGAGTATCTGAACCAACGGTGATAAGTGCACTATAAACGCCGGCTACCGGATTCGTCACCGCCGAAGTACTCGTGAGGACTGTGCAGTATTCAGTAGTTGCCGATAGCGCAGTGATGCTGCTAATGCTGATAGTCGTACCAGATCCGCTGGCAGCAAGAGACCCGGGAAGCAACGTGGCAGTCGGGAAATATGTCGTGCAGCCGGTGCTGCTGATGCTCTGTGTAGCGTTGACCGTGCCTGCGCCGAAATTATTAAAGTTAATGCTCGCCGTAGTCGCGCCGGCACCAACAGTCTTGAAATCAACAGCAAATGCTTGGCCGCTGCTGGCAATCATCGGGCTCACGTTTGATGCGCCGCCAATCTCTTGAATCGTCGCCTTTGTTAATGAGCCGGCGAATACGTGTGGCACGAATATTGCAATCTGGCCGGCTACAAGCGCCGCCAAAAGGAGCCATATTCTTGATTTCGTGATTTTCATAAATGATTTTTGTCCCATTAAATATTGACTTTGCGTTACAACTACTTTAGACATTAGCATAATCAATCGCTTCTCTCAACGCAATATGTGAAGTTATCCACAACAGTTTCCAGCATTATATCTGATGGTCAAAAACTAGCCGAGGCGATAAAAGTAAGCGTCTCAGAGTAATCGTTTGAAGCGGGGGTCGTGTTGGTGGCCTTGACCTGGACATTCGCTGCCGCCGACCCGCCAGTAATTGCCGCCGGTGTCGTAAAGAGTTGGGCAAATGACGTGCCGATGGTACCCACCACATGGCTGGAACCGTTAAACGGACTCAGGATACTCAGCGGGCCGCCCGACGTCTGGCTAACGCCTGTCGCTTGCAGGCCAAAGCCCTGGCCGAGCGATGAGAGATCGCCACTCACCGCTGCAATGAGAGAATTTCGTGAAGGACTATAGAAACCGCCGTTCTTGCCAAGCACATAGATACTGCCGCCGGATGTGCCGTTCGTTGCATACGTAAACGAGATACTGCCGCTCGTAACGACGGTGTTAGCCGCAAAGCTACCGAATGACGCCGAGTTCGGCGAGACAGAGAACGATAATGTCGGACTGACGGTTGCGGCGGAATTTGATGTCGGGCTCAGTGCTGTATTCGTAAACATCCCTTGTTTGGCGGCAGCCTTCACATAATACGTCGTACTGGGACTCAAGCCGACAATCTGGAAGCCACTGGCGCCGCCCCAGGCAGTATATGTCTGATAGACCGCCGATGCACCGATCGTGCCGTCCGCCTGCACGTACGTCGTGCCGGCAAAACTGTTGGTTGTATTGATGGCAATGGCGTAAACCGTATCAGTCGGATTACTCCCAGTATTGACCACACATGTCAGCTGATTGTAGTAATTCGCGCCGTTTGTCAGCGTTGGCGCCGGCGGCGTATTTA
>CAZPPY010000001.1:0-29007 GCA_964588575.1 uncultured Candidatus Saccharibacteria bacterium | reverse complement strand
GGGTATTGAGCACATTTAACGGCGAAGATTACATGTCATTTGTGTCAGACTATGAACAGACGGAGAATATGCAGGATGAGCTCCAGCATATCCTTGCAGGCTAATTTCAAGGCTGAGCCTTGAAATTGCGCCTCTTGGGTGGTGCGCTGGGTAGGTATGGTATACTTAAGAGACAACAAGAGAGGGAACTATGTCTGATGATACGATCAGCCTGGCACTCGCCGTGCGCGAAGTGACCGGCAAAGCAGTCAAACGGTTGCGTTCGGATGGGCAAATACCAGCGGTCATTCATGACCACGGCAAAGATTCTATCAACGTGCAGGCGCCATACTTGGACCTGTACCGTGTCTACATGCGCGCCGGCCGCCACCACCCCGTGCAAATAACCGCGGGCGACAAAAAGTTCACGGCGCTCATCAAATCAGCGACGTTCGAGCCGAAGAAAAACCAATTGTCGCACGTTGTTTTCAACGCAGTGAACAAGAACCAGAAAGTCGAAGCCGAAGTCCCGATCAAGCCGCGTTATGCTGAAGGCGAAGACTCAACGCCGGCTGAGCGCGCCAGCCTGATTGTCCTGGAACAACTTGCTGAGATCGAAGTACGTGCAGTGCCGGACAAGATTCCAGATGCGTTGTACTATGATGCCGAGAAACTCGTCGAAGATGGCGACCATGTTACGGTCCGCGACCTGGTGATCCCTGACGGCGTCGAAATCGACGAAGATGAAATGGATCGTTCGGTTGCTGCCGTTACAACGTCAGCCAAGCTCGAGGCCGAAAACGCTGCCGCAGCAGGCGCAGCCGAAGCTGAACAGCCCGCAGAAGAGGCTGGAACCGAAGCCGTCCCAGAAGCTGCAGCCGAAGGCGAAGAATCTGGCAAAGAAAAAGAAGCCGCCTAACCTGCGAAGCTTGGCGTGGTGCCAATTCAGTAGTTCTTGGCCTGTTCAAGCCAAGCCTGATGACGCAGAGTGTTTCCGTGCCAGCAAGATTCGGGTTCATTGGCATGAGACAAATTCTCTTGCCAATTCATGCCTTGTTCGCTCGAGTCATGCCAGAGCACGGGAAGACGGGCCGAAGTTGCCCATTTTACGCTAAGATTTCAACATAAGCGGAGCCAATGTATATGGCAAGAACGAGAACGCATAAAGCTAGCGGCGAGATAGAGCCAATCATCGCCGCCTTGGACACGAATTAAGCAGCCATGAGCTGAAGCGTATAGGCTTGACTGCTTTAGAAGCTTTGGCTTATGCGATTGATGAGGGCAAGTACGTCCTGGTGCCGGTTGACCTTGGGGCAAATGTATCCGCCGTACAACTCATTGACGCCCAAAATGGCGGGAAAGTTGTCGGCGAAGTCCAAAAAGACAGCTTTCTTCCGTCTCTCGTTTTCTATCAATAGTGCTCGGACAGGGCGGCGAGGTTGGATCGCCGATATCGCTAAGGGAGCATGAGTTTAATGGCAGCGCTAGAAGCGGGAAGGTTGGATACTTCCATGCCACGCTCATTGGCCAGCCAGACGGTAGTGCAATTCGCGTCCCTGACGAATACGTTGAACTGAATATAGGCGCCGCCGTTGTATCATTAGCGCAACTCGCATTGGACAAGGTTGCAGGACCTCGTCCAGGCCAGGAAACTCCCGCTGGCAGCTAAACAGGCACTATTCTTCGATAAACCCGCCTGATTGGCGAGCCCACAGCTTGGCGTACATGCCATCCTGTTTCGTTATGAGCTCCCTGTGGCTGCCTTCTTCAACTATTTTTCCTTCATCCAATACGATGATACGATCCATCTTCTGGATGGTGCTCAGGCGATGGGCGACGACCACAGCGGTGCGGCCATCCATCAGTTCCCAGAGGGCATCCTGGATGACTTTCTCGCTTTCGCTGTCCAGCGCGCTGGTCGCTTCATCAAGTACTAAAATGGGTGCGTTTTTCAAGATGGCACGCGCTATAGCGATGCGCTGGCGTTGGCCGCCGCTTAACTTCACGCCTCGTTCGCCGACGACGGTGTCGTAGCGCTGAGGGAGCTTGGAGATAAAGTCGTGGGCGTAGGCGAGCTTGGCAGCTGCTTCCACCTCTTCCCGCGAAACGCCTTCATTCCCATAGGCGATGTTCTCCAGTATGGTGCGATGGAACAAGAGCGGTTCTTGTGGGACATATGAAATCTGCTCGCGCAGGCTGGCCTGCGTAACGTCGCGGATGTCCTGGCCGTCGATAGTGATTGATCCATCTGAAGTGTCGTCAAACCGCAAGAGCAGGCGTGTCAGGGTAGATTTGCCCCCGCCGCTATGGCCGACCAAGCCTATTTTTTCTCCTGGTTTGATATGCAAGTCCAAGCCATTGAAGATATATTCTTCTCCCGAGGTATCCGCGTAGCGGAATTTCACGTTATGGCAGGTGATTTCGCCGTGACGGACTACAAGCGGCTGGCAATCCGGCGCGTCGGTGATCTCGATTGGCTCGCCGAGCAGCTCGGTCATGGGCGAGGCTTGTAGGAAGCTTTCCTCTATCTGCCGTACCATGGTGTTGATGGAGAAGAAGCGGTTAATGAGCGTGATGGTGTACGTGAAGGCAAAGATACCGGCAGCGAGGGTTTGCGGATTGTGAGCGACCTGCCAGATGAGCACCAACAGCAGGCAGGCCTGCATGAGCAATAGCACGCCCATGCGTTCGCTTTCGCTCGTGACACTGCGTTGCCAGTCCTTTTGCCGGGCATCGGCAAGCTGCGCGTTTAACCGGCTGTTTTCTGCTATTTCGCTAGCTTCCCGGGCAAACATCTTCACGGTCACGGCATTGACAATATTATCTGCCAGATGCGCTGTCAGCCGCTTGCTAATGACCAGCCGTTGGCTGCGCAGGCCCGAGCGTTTCGCGGTTTCTACGATGGACCAATACGCCAGCCCTGCCAGCAATATGCTAATACATAGGCCAATCTGCCAGTTGCTTACGAATACCATTACAAGGCCAATACTCGTGGTGAGCGCAAACGCCAATGCCGTAATGAAGGCAGTGTTGAAAAGCTGCCCGTAGCTATTGATGAAATCGAGCGCATCCGAGACGAGCTTGCCCCCGACCTGGTTGTTGTAGAAACCGACACTCCGTTCGAGTAGCCTGGCAAACATACTGGAATGCAGCTCGTTCATCACACGGGCTTGCAGCCGCATACATATACGGATGCCATATGTGTTGAGCAGGAAACCAATAGCAGCCAGGCTGGCGAACAAAACAAAATCCGGCCGTTGCTTGCTGGCATGCGTGACAATGTCTGCCAGCAGCTTGCTGGCGTAAAACGGTACGAAAACCCCCAATATGACAGTACTGACCGGCAGCGCAAGGGCTAGAAACGACTCTTTGCGATGTTTGAGAGTAGCGCGTGTATACAGCCGGAGCGTGTCCTTGGCGTGTACGGAAGTGTGGGCAGTTCTCTTTGTCATGCTGATATGGTGCTCTCTATTCCTCGATAAATCCGCCCGATTGGCGCGCCCACAGTTGGGCATACTGGCCGTTCATCGCCAAGAGCTCTTTGTGCGAGCCTTGCTCGATGATTTTGCCATCATCCATGACGATGATGCGGTCCATTTTCTGGATCGTGCTCAATCGGTGCGCGACTACGATCGCCGTGCGCTGTTCCATCAATGTCCACAGCGCGTCCTGTATGAGCGCTTCGCTCTCTGAATCCAACGCGGCAGTTGCTTCGTCAAGCACCAGTATCGGTGCGTTCTTGATCATGGCACGGGCAATAGCTATGCGCTGGCGCTGTCCGCCAGACAACTTCACGCCGCGTTCGCCGACCAGCGTTTCGTATCCGTCCGGCAAGGCAGCAATGAATTCTTGGGCATGCGCGAGTTTCGCCACGCCTTCGACTTCTTGTTGTGACGCGCCCGGGTTGCCGTACGCGATGTTTTCGCGCAGCGAACGGTGGAAAAGGATAGGTTCTTGCGGCACGTACGCGATGGATTGCCGCAAGGCATCCTGGGTGATAGAGGCAATGTTTTGCCCGTCAATCGCGATCGTGCCGGACTGGATATCATTGAAGCGGAGCAGCAGCCTGGTCAACGTCGTTTTGCCAGAGCCGGAGTGCCCGACCAGCCCGACTTTTTCGCCGGCTTTGATTTTGATGTCCAAGCCCGCGAACAAGGCGCCGTTTGACTCTTCGTGCGCGAATGTGACACCCTTGAACTCGATCTCGCCCCGCGTGATATGGGCTTCTTCTGGCACGGCTGGGTCTTGGATCTCCGGCTTGATTGCAAGCACTTTGACCATGTCTTCGGCGTCGCCGAACGAACGGTTGTAATTGCGCAATGCGTTGTTGCTGAACTGGAACAAGTTGCTCGCGATCGTGCCGGTGTAGCTGGCGATCAGGAAGACACTGGCTAAATCAGCATGGAAACGGGTCGCGCCGATGACAGCGATCGTCAATGACAGCGCCTGGATACCATTGGCCATCAGGCTGAAGTATGCTTGCTGCATTTGGCTGGCGCGCATCAGGCGCATCAAATGGTTGCGTGTGTAGTCCGCAGCTTTCGCGAAGCGAACTTCTTCCATGGTACTGCTGGCAAAAGCCTTGATTGCCATAATATTGGTCACGGCATCGGCCAGGCTGCCGGTCTGCTTGCTTTCGGCGCCCGCTTGTTGGGCCGCGATGCGTCGTGTAGGCGCGGTCACAAACACGGATGAAGCCATGTAAATAACCGCGAAACCGATCAGGATAGCTGCATATACCGGGGCATGTTGCGTCAATATTATCCCGGCAAAGACGAGCCCGCATACAAGCGGTATGACCATGAAGATGGTTGTGTCAGCAAAACGAATATAACTGCCCATGAGTTTGTTGGTGTGCGATACCAATGAGCCGCCGAACCTGTTGGCGTGGAATGTCGGGCTTTGCGCGAGCAGGTGCTTGAAGACGCGCTGGGCAATATCGCGTTCTACATTTCCTTCCAAGTACCAAACGGCACTGTCAACAATCCGCCAACCTATGATGCCACTCGCCAAAACAAGGATCGCGTACAGTACCAAGTCGTGCCCGAAACTGCCCGCGATGTCGGCAGGATTGTATGCATGCATGCTTAGTCGGTTCAAAATGTTCGCGATGATGAGGGGCGGGATGAACGAGCCAGCCGCCACGGTCGCGGGCACGCTGAATATAAGTACCGTGATCCACAATGGGTACTGCTTGGCATGGTGCCAGTAGAATTTTAGGGTCTGTTTGGTGGTGTTCATGGCGCAGCCTCTCCTAACGCGGCTGCTTACGTTGATGTACGTTGTTGGTCTGGGGTGGCTGGTGCACCGCCTATCGAGATAAGCTTATGCAAGCACCGGAGCACACGGCAAAGCCTGGGTTGAAAGGACACTGTACATTTTTCGCCGTCTCCGGTTAATTGATAATATTCGCTCTCTATCTTATAATAGCCAAGTTAGAAAGACAAGCATAATTTTGCTAATGGATAGAACGTACATGGCCATTTCCCCCGAAACCCGCCGAGATACAGATGACGACGACAGCGAAGCCGAGCACGCATCGGCTCCGGTGAAACCCCATGCCGAAGCCAAGACAAGCAAAGAACAACAACCGGCACCGAACGAGCAGCAGGCATTGGGTGCTTTGGTGTGGGAGCGCTCGCGGGAGAAGCACGCTGTGCCTGAATCGCCTGAGGAACCCGCAGAAGACGCAAAGAAGCCTGCACATGAGACCGCGCCGCCAAGCGACGAGTTGACGCCGGAGGATGCTGAGGTAATCGCGGAGCTGGGGACGTTGAGCCCGGAAGAGGCGCACGAAGTCGCGCTTGACGGCATCACGAACCGTCGGGCGACTATCGCTGCAGAACAAGCGGGGCTGGACGACGTGGCGGAGACCGCGGCGAGCACTGCTGCCAACGAATTCCTTGACGCTGCCAGGCAGCACCTTGAAACCGATGCCACGATGAGCGTTGGCGACGCGGCAAGCCAAGCGTACGAGGATACTGTCAACAAACGGGGGCTTGGCGGTGCCGCGCAGGAATCGGCACATGCCAATGGCGCGGCGGGCGGGATGCAATACGAGGATTCAGATTCCCAGCCGCCGTTTGGCGTGGCACAAGTATTCAATGCCGGCGGCGGTCAGGCGCATCCGCCAGGACCGAACGTGCAGCCTATGGCCTACAATGCCGCTCCCGGTCCCAACCCAAACGTGCCGCTTTGGACCCGGTATGCCGCCAACCCGAATGTTGTCCCGCCGCGCGACGAAGGCGCTGAATCACGTGCGTTTTTAATTGGCTTGCTGGTCGGCGGTGTTATCGGCAATTTGCTTGGCCGGCGCAGCGGGCGGATGAAGGCCGAGAAGCGGTTCAAGCCCGTCAAAGAAAAACTTGAGAGCGAGATGAAGGGTGTCTACGAGACCCTTGCGTTCAGCGAAGATAAGATCCGCAAAATGGCATACGCGAACGAAGCTGCCAAGCGCCAGCAGCGCGCGGCCGAAGCTGATTCGAAGGTACGGCAAAATGCCGAGCGGGCGCAAGCCGCCAAGCTTGAGCAGGCCGGCACGGCACGGCGTGCTGGGACCGCCCAAGAGACGGCAAAGCCGGTCCATATCGACGCGGAAAAAATGGCGCTCAAAGACGTATTAGAGACGAGCGAAGCAATCAAAGTCGCCGACACGAATGTCCGCGAAATCTACGAAAACGGCTTGATTACCGAACGTGCGGCACGGCGGATCGTCAACGAGTTTGTGCGCGGCGGCAATTTCTTGTCGGTTTTGGCTGCCGAGATGGATTCGCATGCCCGCGACCACGAACTTGACCGCCAATTGCGCAACCGCGCGCCGGACGTGACGGGGCATACTGCAAGCGGCTTGCCCGAGCCGGTCGCCGAAGATACCTTAGCCGGAGTGACAGGGCACCAGCCAGCCCGGCAGGCTAGCATCACGCTGCCAACTCGCGACCCACAAGCTGCCCGCGATTCCGCCCGCCAAATGCTCGTCCGTGCAAACGTAACCGCGGCAGTTGTATTGGGCGTGTTGTTCGTGGCGCTCGTTGGCATCTGGTTGTCGCGCCTGGTTTTCTAATCCATGCAAAAGATCATTTTATATTACAAGTTCGTGCCGCTTCCCGATCCGGGGATGACCATGCGCTGGCAGCGTGAATTGTGCGAGCGCCTGCATCTCAAAGGGCGGGTTATTATCTCGAAGCATGGCATCAATGGCACGCTCGGCGGCGAACTCGACGACGTCAAAACGTACATTTCCGAAATGAATCGCACGCCCGAATTCAAAGGTATTGAATATAAGTGGAGTGATGGCGCACGCGACGATTTTCCGAAACTCAGCGTCAAAGTACGCAAAGAACTCGTGACGCTGGCACCTGGGGAAGATTTTGACGTGTTCGACAAAGGCACGCCGCTGCGCCCTGAAGCCTGGCATACATTTATTGACGAGCATCCCGGCGTGCCAATCCTCGACGCCCGCAATGATTACGAGTCAGAAATCGGCGCTTTCAAAGGTGCCATAAAGCCGAAAATCAAAACATTCAAAGATATCAAAAAGACACTTGAGAAATTACCCAAAGACCAGCCGGTAATGACGTACTGCACGGGCGATATTCGTTGTGAATATCTGAGCGCGTACATGAAACACAAAGGCTTTCAGGATGTCTATCATCTCGACGGCGGCATCGTGAAGTACGGCGAAGCCTACGGTGACGACGGGCATTGGGAAGGCAAATGCTATGTCTTCGACAAGCGCATGAAGCTAGCGTTTAGCGGCAACTCAAAAGACGTTGGCATATGCGTTCATTGCGGCGCCAAAACAAGCGAGCAAATCAATTGCGCCGATTTATCTTGCAACAAACAATTTGTCGTATGCAAATCCTGCCAAGTTCAAGAACTGACAGCCTGTGGCCGCCATGCGGTGGCGGTACAATAGTAGTTGTGAACAAGCAACTGAGCGACAAATTAAAAGACCTGCCGAAGGAGCCGGGAGTGTATTTCCACAAGAACGCTGCCGGCGAGATTATTTATGTTGGCAAGGCGGCGGTTTTGCGCAACCGCGTGCGGCAGTATTTCCAGAAATCGCGGGTGCGCGATCCGAAAACCGACGCGCTCGTCGAAGAAATTGTTGATACTGATTGGATGGTAGTCGACAGCGAGATTGAGGCGTTATTTCTAGAAGCGGAAATGATCCGCCGCTACATGCCGCGGTATAACATCCTACTGCGCGACGACAAGTCGCTGAGCTATATCCGGATCGATTACAACAGCGACTACCCGACGGTAACGACAACGCGCCGCCCGCTTGATGATGGCGCCAAATACTTCGGCCCGTACTTGAGCACGCTGAGCGTGCGGCAAGCCCTCAAGAGTTTGCGCCGTATATTCCCCTATGCCACGCGCCGGACTCTAGGGCAGAAACGCGCCACGCTGTTCTATCACCTCGGCCTGGACCCAGGATTGGAAGAGGGCAAGACCAGCCTGGAAGATTACCGGGCGAACCTGCGCAAGCTTATAGCGGTCATAGAGGGGAAGCGCAAAAGCGTCGAAAAGGAAATAGAGAAAGAAATGAAGCAAGCCGCCACCGCCCAAGACTTTGAGCGCGCAGCCAAGTTGCGTAACCAACTCTTCTCGCTTAGAAACTTAACACGTCAAGTAATATTCAGTGACAAAGAATTCCAAGACATTAGCAAAGATCATGCCCTGAATGAATTAGTTAACCTGTTAAGTATTGAGCAAGTGCCGAGAAGGATCGAGGGTTATGATATCTCGCATATGCAGGGTACCGACGTAGTCGCGAGCATGGTCGTCTTCACGAACGGCGTCAGCGACAAACGCGAGTACCGCAAGTTCAAGACCAAAAAGGACCATAACAACGATTTCTATAACATGAACGAGACGATCAAGCGGCGCTTCGCCGAAAAACACGTGAAGGGTTGGGGCAAGCCCGGCTTGGTATTGATCGATGGCGGGAAAGGCCAGCTGGACGCGGCAATCAAGGCGCGTGACGAAGCTGCCGAATTTCAAGGCTCAGCCTTGAAAGAGATCCCGTTTATCGGCCTGGCGAAAAGGGAGGAGCAAATTGTTATTAAAAAGAATCAAGCAAGCCACGTCATTCCCGTGAAAATGGGAATCCAATCAAATAACGAATCAGCAGCGGCGATGCAAAATACCACTGGATCCCCGGTCAGGCCGGGGATGACAGCTGTAGGGAGTGGTGCCCTGCTATTCGCTGAATCACCGACCGGGCCGGGGATGATGGGTGGGAGTAACGTGATGCTAAATATGAGCGAACTACATCGGCTTGGCGGATATATGACAGAAAGCGATGATTTTATATTGGTAAGTTTGCCGCATAGCACAAACTTGGTAAAGCTGCTACAGCGCATCCGGGATGAGTCGCACCGTTTTGCCGTAAGCTATCACTCGGTATTGAAAGTGAAGCGCGTCAGCGCCAGCACGCTCGATGATATACCAACGATTGGGCCGACAACGCGCAAGAAGCTTATACGCACGTTCGGCAGCGCGCGCGGCGTCGTGCAGGCCCGCGACTTCGAGCTGGAAAAAGTAGTTGGCGCCAGAAAAGCTGCGATTATCCGCCAATATTTGCGCCCATACAAGCGCGAGGATGCATCCGCCGGAACCCAGCCGTAAGTATTCCCATTGGCATTTTGGGCATAAGCGGTATACTGAGCCCTATAAAACGTTGAATTTCCGTCATGCAGGGTGTCACTTCAATTGCCGATATACGAAAGCGAGCACGTTGGTACGTTGCCGTCCGTTGGTTCTATGTTTTGGCCGTAGCGGTTCCAAGTGTTATCACTCTCTTGGCTAGTAGTGGTTACACGTCGCAAGTCGGCGCGGATCTATTGATCGTGGGGGCTATCCTGCTTGTCAACGCGGGCTTCTTGGTGGGGACATACATCAACACGGCACGCCGTGAAGTGTACGCCTCGCTGGTCGTCGGCCAGCTTGTGCTCGATATCGTGATCGTTTCCGCGGCATTCTATGTCAACGCAGGGATAGAAACGCAAATCGCGCTGCTCTATGCCATCCCCATCATCATGGCTTCAGCCTTTTTCGCGAAATTGGAAGTCTACCTGGTGGGCGCGACGGCCGTTGTGTTGTTCCTGCTTTTGTCGCTGCTCGACCATTTCCGGGTTGTTATCGACCGGCACGAAGCTGCCGCGGTGCTACATGTTCAGGCACAAAACTTTTTCCCGACGCTCGTCACGACGTGCGCGAGCCTGCTGGCTATCACCGTTATTACCGGGTTGGTAAGCGAATTGATCCAACAGCGCGAGCGGCTTGCCGAAGAGATGCATGCGCTGGTTGCCCGCCATGCCGAAACCGACGCTATTTTGCTGTCCATGGGCAGCGCGCTGGTGGCGGTCAACCGGCAGGGCATGATCATCCTGGCGAATGATAGTTTTGAGAAGTTAACCGGCTGGAAACGCACTGAGGTCATCGGGCGGTTATATGATGAAGTCTTGCCAATATTCGACGCGAAGGGCGAACGGGTGCCGGCGCCGCACCGCCCAATGCTGGCATTCGTGGAAGATAACGCTGCCGCGCCGCTTTTGCCGCAGCCTGTCGCAGGATATAGCTACCGCCGTAAAAATGGGTCGGTTTTCCCATTCGTCGGGACGGTCGCGCCGATTGTAGCGAGCAACAAGGTTATTGGTGTCACAACGGTCTTTGATGATGCCACGGAAAGCAAGAAGCTCGACCAATTGAAGGATAATTTTATCGCGCTGATATCGCACCAGCTAAAAACGCCGATTGGCGAAATCAACGGGTATGCCTACAATTTGCTCGGCGGCATCGGCGGGGCAATGAACGACAAGCAGTTGGAATACGTCACGCACATTCAAGAGTTAGCGGCCCGGTCGGGCAGATTGATTGCTGACCTGCTGGACATCGCGCTGGCGGGAAAAGGCAACGTGACGGTGCATAACGAGCCGGTGGAAATCGGCCCGGTTGTCGAACTGGTCGTCAAACTGCGCCGGGACCGGGCAGCCCAAAAAGGCTTAATTCTCAAAGCGTCGTTGCCGCCAGGGATCATGTTCGTCCGCGGCGACGACCAGAAGTTGATCCAGGCGATCGGCAATATTGTTGACAATGCGATCGTGCACACGGCGAAAGGAACGATCACGCTGTCGGTGGTGGCCATAGACAATGAAGTCGAGGTGCGGGTAAGCGACGAAGGAGGCGGCATGGACAAAGCGACGGTGGCGATGCTGTTCGAGACCGAGCTTCACGACGGCCCACTTGCCCATGCGCCGTCTGCCGAAGGCGGGACGGGGCTCGGCGTGTATCTGGCGCGCCAACTTGTCTCGATGATGAACGGATCGATTAGCGTGTCTACCACATCCAAGAGTGGTACAACCGTTTGCATTCGGCTCCAAGGTATGAAACCATAAGGTTTATCAAGCGCCTAAAGCAAGTAATAATATAGATATAAGGAGCGATATGGACCAAGCCAAAACCAAGCGCACGATACTTTTGGTAGAAGACGAGTTGCCGTTCCGCCAAATTTACCGCGATGCAATGACGATGTACGGGTATACAGTCGTTGAAGCTGAAGACGGCGAGGAAGCATTGAAGCTGGTGGAGCAATCGCCGCCGGACCTGGTGCTGCTCGACATCATACTCCCAAAACTAAGCGGTTTTGACGTCCTGGGAAAGTTGAAGCAAAACCCAGCAACCAAGGATATTCCCGTGATCGTCTACTCGGTGTTAAACGATAAATCATCGATTGACCGGGCGCTAGCGATCGGGGCCGACGACTTCACGATCAAAGGCGAGACACCGGCAGTGGAAGTGCTGAACAAAGCGCGCAAGCTGCTCGGCGACGAACAAATTGCTGCCTGACTATAACTTATGACGGCACGGACCCACGATCTTGCTGCGATCACGGCGCTTGGGCTGGCGGCGTTAGCTTGGCATGCCCAGCCATTGGCATTGTCAACGGTCTTTATTGGCGTTTTGGCAAACCAAATCGGCGGCATCGTGCCGGACATCGACCAGCCAACCGCGCCGTTATGGCGCAACTTGCCGGTTGGCAGGGTATTTGGCAAAGTATTCGACGTGCTCGTTGGCGGCCATCGGTTCCTAAGTCATTCAATTATCGGGTTGGTGATATTCGGCTTTTTGGCGAATGTGTTGCTGCATTTCTTGCAGCCGTTGATGCCGCACGCTGACATCGGATTGATATGGTACGCGTTCATGGTCGGGCTGGTATCGCACCTGGTAATGGACACCTTTACCAAAGAAGGCGTGCCGTGGCTGCTGCCGATTCCCATTAAATTCGGCATCCCGCCGTTGAAGCACCTGCGCGTGACGACGGGCAAATGGGAAGAACATTTGATGGTGATCCCCGCCCTGCTCGCCGTCGATATTTGGCTGTTTGCTTCGCACTACAGCGGCCTTTTGCAATTTGCCAAGCATAGCATCATCCACTAGGCTCAGGCTTTTTCGGGCTGTGGATAACTAGGCGGAATACCATAGGTACTCGGGGTATTGCCGCGGAACGGGCTTGCATTATTTGCTATACTGGATAGCTTAGAAGAGGTGATGAGGTATATATGAGCTTTACGAGCGGCTTTTTCGCGGGCAATCGCCGGAAGCTGAGGGAGCTGTTTACGGGTCTGCCCCGATTGTGATAACAGCTAACGGGTCGTTGCAAAAGGCTGGGGATGAGGCCTATCCGTTCCACCAGGACCGCAATTTCTGGTATCTTACCGGCATTGACGAACCGGACGCGGTCCTCGTCATGGACAAGGACAAAGAATACATAATTCTTCGAGACCGCGGTGACGTGAAGAATTTGTTCGATGGCGCCTACGATATTGACGCATTGCGGCAAATATCAGGGATCGATACCGTTGTGGGTGAAAAAGCTGGATGGAAGCTGTTGGCTTCGCGGCTTGAGCGGGTCCGCCACGCCGCCACGGTCGCTGCCAACCCGAAATACATCGATGTTCTTGGAATGTATACCAACCCGGCGCGGGCTGAACTGATGAGCAGGATGCAAGAAATGAACGGGAGTATCGAGCTGCTTGATTTGCGGCAGCACATGGTGCGCATGCGCATGACGAAACAGCCCGAGGAGCTCGCGGCCATCCAAAAGGCCGTCGATATAACGCTCGCTGCAATCAAGGAATCTACGCGGCAGCCGAAGCTTGACGGCTACACGCACGAATACCAGCTAGAAGCGGCGTTCGCGGCCGGCATACGCAAACGCGGCGCGGCCGGCCATGCATTCCAGCCGATCGTTGCGGGCGGCAAACGGGCTTGCGTGTTGCATAACACGGACAACAACGCCACGATCGGCATAAATGAGTTGATAGTCATGGATGTAGGTGCCGAGGTTGACCACTATGTGGCGGATATCACGCGCACCGTCGTGAAGGGCAAAGCGACCAAGCGCCAACGGGATATCGTGGCGGCGGTCAATGAAGCCTTGGAATTTGGCATCAACCAACTGAAGCCCGGCGCCAGCTATGCATTCTATGAACAGCAACTCCGGTATTTCATGGGCGAAAAGCTGCGCGCGCTTGGGCTGATAAAGGTTATCAGCGAAGAATCCATCAAGCAATATTACCCGCATGCCCCGCATTTCCTAGGGCTGGACGTGCACGACGCCGGCGATTACCAGCAGCCCTTGGAGGCGAACATGGTCGTTACGATTGAGCCCGGGATTTACATTCCAGAGGAAAACATTGGCGTGCGAATCGAAGAAGACGTGGTCATAACTGAAACTGGCGCCAAGGTTTTGTCTGCCGCGCTGCCGCGCATGCTGGTATGATTTGCAGGCAAGCGCGGTGCTAGTACAATAGTACGTATGGTAAAGCGCTTCCTTTTGCGGTGGCTGGGCAGCAGCCTGGGTCTCTGGTTTGCGGCTGCGCTCCTGAGCAGCAACATCAGCTACGGCAACAGCGCCGGCGCGATTATCGGAGCCGGTTTCATATTGGCGGTACTTAACATGTTAATCAAACCGGTACTTGTTATTTTCTCATTGCCGGCAATCATCCTGACACTTGGTTTGTTCCTCCTGGTAGTCAACGGCCTCGTCGTCTATCTCGCCAGCGTGCTCTACCCGCCGCTCCATATCACGAGTTTCTGGGCGGCAATAGTTGCGGGGATTATCATCGGGCTGGTAAACTATCTGGTAACAGCCATTTTGGAGGAGAAAGAACATGACGATCTTTAACTACCTGACCCTTGCGTCGATGCTGCTCATGACGGTCCTTATACTTGTGCAGACGCGCGGTGCCAGCCTTGGCGCGGGGCTCGGTGGCACCGGAGAAATCAACACAACCCGGCGCGGTACCGACAAGACGATTTTCCAAATAACCATTATCACAGCGGTAGTGTTCGCGCTGTCGCTTGTCCTGGGAATCTTCGGGTAAGCTGTTATTTCAAGGGATCTATGAGCCCACACCGTTTCAAACTCCGCATCCGCCGCTTGTGGCGGCGCCGTGCTTCGCAAGTCGAAAACATCAGCCATGAGGCTGGCGAGCAGTTCGAGCAAAATTTCCTGGAGCGCCTTAGCCACCTGAAACAGGTCTGGCGGTTCGCGTTCGCGTGGGTCGCGCTCGTATTGTTGCTCGGGGGGATTGCAGGCCTGCAAATAATCAATTTGCGCCCATACTACCAGGTCTTGCAACCGGTCCCCGGCGGAATCTATTCAGAAGGCATTAATGGTTCGTTCACGACGGCCAGCCCGTTGTACGCGGTCAGCGACGTCGATACGAGCGTGGCCAGGCTTTTGTTTTCGGGGCTCCTAACATTTAACAGCCAGGACCAGCTGGTGGGCAATTTGGCACAGTCGTGGTCCGCTGATAAAAGCTGCATGGTGTACACGGTGCGTTTGCGGCCGGGGCTGACCTGGCACGACAGCAAACCGTTGACGGCGGCTGACGTTGTGTTCACCTACCAGACGATTCAAGACCCTGATGCCGAATCGCCGCTATTTGGTAGTTTCCAAGGAGTAAAAGTTGCGGCCAAGGACGCGTTGACGGTGACATTCACTTTGCCGAACCCGCTCAGCTCGTTCCCGTACAGCCTGACGAATGGCATCGTGCCCGAGCATGTCTTGAAATCGACCAATGTTGTCGACTTGCGGTCGGCGCCGTTCAATACCAATAACCCGGTCGGGTCGGGTCCATTCATGTGGCATTCGATCGGCGTAACCGGGGTAAGCGATTCAACCGAAGCGCAAATCAGCCTCGTGCCGTTCAGCCACTACTGGGCGGGAGAGCCGAAATTAAGCGCGTTCAATATCTATGCATTTGCCGACGAAAACGACATGATCCATGCGTACCAGAACAGGGAACTTACCGCCATGGCTGGGCTTGATAGCGTTCCAGACGCAATCGCCAAAGATACCTCATCACAGGTGTACAGCCTGCCGTTGACCGCCGGGGTGTACGTGTTCTTCAAGACAACTACCCCGTTGTTCCGCGACATGAAAGTACGGCAGGCGTTGGTCGCCAGCAGCGACCGTGCGGCGGTTGTGGGCCAGCTTGGCTACATGGCGATTCCCGTGGATGAGCCATTGTTGAAGGGCCAGCTTGGCTATACGAAAAAATACGCGCAGGCTACCACGAACAATGCCCGGGCGAAGGCGCTCCTCAAGAGTGCGGGCTGGCAGGCCGGCGCAGACGGCATAGTAACGAAGCACGGCCAGCGCCTAAGTTTTACATTGGCCGTGCCAAGCAGCCATGACTACATGGCCGTCGCGGCTGCTTTGCAGAGCCAATGGCGGGCAATTGGCGTGGACGCCCAGGTATCAGCCCAATCGCCAGCCGATTTCCAGTCTATCCTGACCCAGCATTCCTACGATGCGGTGTTGTATGGGGTATCGATTGGCGTCGACCCGGATGTGTTCGTATATTGGGACAGCTCGCAGGCGGATGTACGCTCTGCGCACCGGTTCAACTTCTCCGAATACGCGTCCTCCACGACCGATGTGTCGCTCGAAGCGGCCCGGACGAGGCTGGATCCCACGCTGCGCAGCCTGAAGTACCAGTCATTCTTGAAAGCATGGTTGCAGGACGCCCCGGCGCTCGGTTTGTACCAGCCAAGATTCCTGTACATTTCGCACGCGGTTATATATGGCTTGCCGGCCGGGCAGATCAATACCGACGCCGAGCGTTTCCGCAATGTCCAGGACTGGATGATACACCGCGGCTGGGTAACAAGGTAAAGAAACAAAACCTGTTGCGCTCAAGTAGGTTCTGTCTTAGGTTGCAATGCGGCTCGATCTGCCTTTTCCGGGCAACTGAAGTGACAGAACGAGCACATTTATACATACGACAAGCTTGCGTTTTAGCGCCAAAACAGATAAGATAATCTCGTTCTGAGCAAATTGTTCTTTGCGGCTAAAGCAAAATTGCAATCCAAGGAGTCCGCCGGTTGGCGGACGACTGAATGCAATTTTGAGAGGAGGAACATAGCAATAGGCCGAAGCTTTTGCCGTTTATGGCAAAATGAGGCTTATGTGTAGGTTCCGACGTGCGCGAGTGGCGGAATGGTAGACGCGCTAGTTTCAGGTACTAGTGCCGCAAGGTGTGGAGGTTCGAGTCCTCTCTCGCGCACCAATATAAAATACCCGGTTTTGCCGGGTATTTTATATTGTTCCGGAGAACTCGAACCTTGGTCGAAAACGACCGGTGGCCGCTTGAGTTTTCCACCCTTGGCCGTCTCATGTATTTTTGCCATCCAAGCAAGAATGTTTGCCCAGGCGTATGACGGGGAGTCCTCTCTCGCCAAAGACACGAACCATACCCTTTCGCGGCTAGCGGTCACGTATGGTGGCATCGCATGTTCGTAGGGGGTAAGCCTAAGTGCAAGACAGCAGCGAAGTGAACGCAGGCATGCTGTCGACATTCTCAAGCTCTTCTGTACTGGCATCGCCGGCATAGGGGTTAATGCGCATGTGGCCGTCATAGATAAACGCGGGGTGTGTGCGCAAGGCGCTTTGTAGGATAGGGATGGATTCATCGAGGAGCGGGTACATGCATAGTCCGAGGAAGTCACGATGTATGCCACACATACCGTTGACATTCGTTTCATACAGGGACGCCTGGTGTTGGAGGTCGGGATAGACGTTGATCCAGCGCATTTCGCCGGCAGCCCGAAGACCGGTATATCCTTTGGCGGCCGAATCCTCTATGAAGCCGACAACGTTTTCGAGCATAGTGTCGGGCATGAAATCGCCGTCGGGCATATATGTCTGGTACATGCCTACGATTCGTAAATCACCTCGGTCGTACGCATCTTTTGCGTCAAGCCCGGCCATATGCAGCGCGTCTACCGTTTGCCCAGGCGACCCAGGAGTCGACAGCACGCATAGCTCGTTTGCCGCTAGGCCTTCTTTGAGGTATTGCGCGAGCAGCTTCGTGCGTTCCGCGAGAGTCGCATAAAAGAAGGCGACGTGACCATTAGTGTACGATGTGGTTCTATTCTGGTTAGCCATGGTGGCACGGTATATCATTACTTATCAGTTAACTGTAAGAAATTATACAATACAATCAACCTGAACATAAGCGTTGTGTGCTATCATACGAGGTAGAACAACATGCTTACCCGCTTGGGGAGAAACAGCGAGAACAGATGAACAAAATTGCCCAGTACCTGCAAGAGCACGTATCCGGCGAAGTCACCACTTCTACTGATGCACGGAATTATTTCGCGACTGATACAAGCATATTCACCATCAAACCGGCGATTATCGTATATCCGCGGACCGAAAACGATGTCCGCAAAGTTGCGCGTTTCACCTGGCAACTCGCCGAGAGAAACCGCGTGATGCCGATCACGGCCCGGGGCGCGGGCACCGACCAGAGCGGCGCGGCAATTGGCAGTGGGATCGTCATGGTATTCCCGGCACATATGAACCGTATCCTTGAGCTCGATACCAAGACGGGCGCGGTCACCGTGGAGCCGGGCATCAACTACGGCAAGCTCCAGCAGACACTGCAAACGCATGGGCGCTTTTTGCCGCCATACCCGGCATCGATGGAATATTCAACGCTCGGTGGCGCGGTCGGCAACAACGCTGGGGGCGAAAAGAGCGTCAAATATGGCAGCACGCGGGATTTCGTGAAGAGCTTGCGCGTCGTGTTGGCGAACGGGGAAGTCATAACGACCGGGCGGCTGTCGGCACGCGAACTGAACAAGAAGCTCGGCTTGGCGACACTCGAGGGCGAAATCTACCGTTCGTTGGACGCGTTGCTCGAGGAGCACAAATCGACCCTGGCATACATGGCGCGCGGCGTGACCAAGAATGCGGCGGGGTACGATATTTTAGACGTCAAACACAAAGACGGCTCATTCGACCTGACGCCGCTGATTGTTGGGTCGCAGGGGACGCTCGGGATCGTGACTGAAATCGAACTTGAGACGGAACTGCATAACCCGGAAACGACCTTGGTCATGGCATCATTTGACACGCTGCAAGCATTACAGTCGGCAGTGTCGTCGCTGCGGGCCGCGAAACCCGCGCCAAGTGCCATGGAAGTGGTGGATGGCAATTTGCTATCCCTTGTCGCAGCGATTAACCCGGCGCAGCTGAAGGGCGTGCTCGCCCAGCCATATCCCAAGTTTGTCCTTCTCGTCGAGTACGACGCAACCGGCCGCTCACAAAAACGCACCGCGAACCATGCAGCCAAAGTCTTGGACAAGTTGGCGGCACAGACCACGGTGGTTACCGATACTAGGGAGCAGGAGATGATCTGGAAGATCCGCCACGCGTCGGCGGCAGTGCTGCTGCATAGCAGTGGCAATGCCCGAGCGCTCCCCATCATCGAGGACGGCGCGGTGCCGTTGGAACAGTTCGAACCGTTCCTGGCGGGTATCTATGACATTCTGGAGCGCAACCATCTGCAAGCAGCGGTCTGGGGGCACGCCGGCGACGCGAACGTGCACGTGCAGCCCTATCTCGACTTAGGCGAAGTTGGTGATCGCCAAACAGCTTTCCGGGTGATGGATGAATACTACAAATTGGTTATAAGCCTGGGTGGCACGATTACTGGCGAGCACGGCGAAGGGCGTATTCGGGCCCCATACCTGGAAAAGATGTACGGCAACGAAGTCTATGGCCTGTTCAAGAAACTGAAAAAGATTTTCGACCCGTACGGCACGCTCAACCCGGGTGTCAAAGTCGGCGTTACGACCGAAGATATCAAGCCGCTCTTGCGCCAGACGTACACGTTAAATCACTTATACGATCATTTGCCGAGAAGTTAACCATGCAATTTGCTTTCATCGATTGGATTGGTGTTATCGGCGGCGTCGCGCTGTTATTCGCATTTTGGCGCACAAGCATCGGCAAGTGGGCTGGCACATCGCTCTGGTACGAGCTGGACAATTTCGTGGCGGCAATCTGCTTGGTCAGCTATTCGCTTACCAAGGGCGCGTACGTATCTGTTGTCATCAATGCCGTTTGGGGTGTGGTAGCGTTCCGGGGCGTGTCATCGTGGGCGGAGCGCCGTATGCAGAACAAACGTACCAAAACCTCGCGTTAACCCCTTGAGTTTTTAAGCGGAAACAGATAAGATATATGGGTTCCAGGGTGCTGCTGGAGTTCATTTGACAAATTACGCGGACGTGGTGGAATGGTAGACACGCAGCCTTGAGGTGGCTGTGCCGCAAGGTGTGGAGGTTCAAGTCCTCTCGTCCGCACCAGGGTTGTTAGCTCAGCTGGCTAGAGCACCTCGTTTACACCGAGGGGGTCGGGGGTTCGAATCCCTCACAACCCACCAGTAAAAAGACCCGGGGCTATCTCGGGTCTTTTTACTTTTCTACGAACGGGTGTACCAGGCGCCAGATGATCGAAGGTCGGGAAATATCTTGCTCAAGGACGACTGGTGTCGTATATATCGTATTGCCATGAACAGAGAGCGTTCCGGCAACAGTCCCGGCAGCTTTGGGCGTTGCCAGCTGGTGCATACTGACTGATGTGGTAACCGTGCTACTACGCCAAGCAGCAATTGCTATGTCGCTGTCGGCGACGGCATGAATAGTGCTCGTCCACGGTGTGTGATATTGAGCAATGGTGTCGCCGGCAGCGGCGATTTTCAGCAGCGAGAAGCCGCTGCCGGCGCTGCTGAGCATTGGCAGGCTGCTACGCATCGTTGTCACGAGGCTAGGGCCGCCCATGACGACGCCGATGATAGTCACGGTTTGCTTGCCCAAGCTGTGCTGTGCCGCGGATAAAAACACGCCAGGATCCTGGTCGTTATTACCGGTTTTGATGCCGATGATGCCTTCCTGGCCGAGCAAAAAGTTTACATTATGGATCATGCCTTGTACGGGAATGGTGGTCGTTTGCTCACCGACAATAGTGCTGACAACGTTATTGGCCATAGCAGCCTCGCCGAGGAGTACCAGATCGTGCGGTGTACTGACGGTGGTTGGCAGAAAACCGCTTGGGTCGGTGACAGTCGTATTGGTCATGCCGAGCTTTTGGGCATACTGATTGGCGTACGTATTGTAGGCATCCATTGAGCCAAATGCCCAGCGCGCCAGCGTCTCGGCAATATTGTTCGCCGACGGAAGCAATAAGGCCTCAAGTGCCTGATATTCAGTCAATTGTTCACCGACTTCTACTCTGACGATCGAGCCGTCTTCGCTTAGATATTTGTTATAGCTATCTACATCGGCCTGTGTCAGGACTATGGTTGGTCCGGCTTCTCCCGGCTGCAGGGGCTTTTGGGCGAGCACCGCCAGAGCAGTTAGTATTTTAATGGTACTTGCGGTCGGTAAAGGTGTGTCGCCACCGTGCATGTCCAAGACGCCGAAACCCACGGCGCCAATTGCAGATTCGCCACTGGCTGGCCAATTGATGTTCAATGATGTCGCTGTATGCGTGTACGTGAAGGTTGATGTCGGCACGATTGGCGGCAGCGGCCGGAACAGTGCATAGCTGGTGTATGTGCCGCAAAGCAAGAAAATAGCAACAGAGACGAGTAATGCTCGAAGTTTGCTTCTCTTTCTCACGCGGACCATTACTTCCTATGATACACCTGACGGCGCGGCTGCTGCCGTAGTATAATAAAGCTTGTAGATTAAGGAGACCCGTTCATGCTTACGCTGTTGATCGTTGTTGGAATCATCGTTGTGATTATCGCCCTGCTTGCCGGAATGTATAACGGACTGGTCCGATTAAATGTACAGGCCGATGAAGCCTGGAGCGACATTACCGTCCAGCTGAAGCGCCGGTACGACCTTATCCCAAACCTGGTCAATACCGTGAAAGGTTATGCCAAGCATGAGAAAGATGTCTTTGAGGACGTAACCAAAGCCCGCGCCAATGCGCTGCAGGCGCAGGGCGTCGCGGAGACTGCAAAAGCCGAAAACCAATTCCAGCAAACACTAAAGAGTCTTTTCGCCGTAGCCGAAAATTATCCGCAGCTGAAAGCCAGCGACAACTTCCGCGACCTGCAGGCACAACTGACTGACACGGAAGATAAGGTCATGGCTTCCCGCCGCTTCTATAACGGCGTGGTGCGCGATTTCAATACAAAGCGCAAAGTATTTCCGACCAATATTTTTGCCGGTATGCTTGGCTTTAACAAAGACCGTGAATTCTTTGAACTCGACGATACAGCATACGCGAATGCTGCTGAGCCAGTCGAAGTCAAATTCTAACAGCGCGTCTTCAGGAACAGATGGTTCACTGAGGGCAAGTGGCGGGAGTGTGAGAACGTGCTATGTATAGCGAAATTGCAGCCAACAAACGGAAAACAGTCATTATTATGGCAGTATTCATTGTGTTCGTCGGGCTTATTGCCTGGCTGTTCAACCAACTCCTGGGCGGCCAGCCGAGCATTTTCTATGGTGTCCTGATCGGCGCGGGAATATATACCATCTTTACCTATTTTGCCGGGAGCAGTATGGCGCTGGCGGTAAATGGTGCGCGGGAAATCCACAAAGCGGATAATCCGCGTTTGTGGCGGATCATTGAGAATTTGAGTATTACAGATGGTCTGCCGATGCCGCGCGTGTATGTTATGGATGATCCGGCGCCGAATGCTTTCGCAACCGGCCGGAAGCCAAATGCTTCAGCGGTATGCGCGACGACCGGACTGCTCGACATTATGAACGATGATGAATTGCAGGGTGTGTTTGCGCACGAACTGGGACACATCAAGAATTACGACATACGGGTCTCAATGGTCGCATTTGCATTAACGGCGGTTATATCTCTGCTAGCCGATATAATGCTGCGGTTGACGTGGTTCCGCGGCAACGACCGTGAGGATAACGGGAATCAACTTTTTGTATTGCTTGGTGTCGTTGGAGCACTTTTGGCGCCATTCGTTGCCATGCTCATCCAGCTTGCAGTGTCACGGCAGCGTGAATATTTGGCGGACGCAACAAGCGCATTGACGACACGCTATCCGGAAGGGTTGATTAGTGCCCTGCAAAAGCTGGAGCATAACAGCACCGTGCTCAAGCGGCAGAATACTGCAACAGCACATTTATTTTTTGCGAACCCGCTTCGGCGGCACAGTATCACGAATTTATTTAGCACCCATCCGCCGATCAAAGACCGCATTGCACGGCTTGAGCATATGGAGGACCATGCGTAAGGATAATGCCCGGCAGCTAGATTGGACGGACATTACGCTATACAATAAGGCATATGTCGCGTACTGCCACTCGTGAAGGAAAGACAAAAATCCGCACAAACGCGGCTCAGTCTACAGACGTAAAACAGTCACGGCGCTTGAAGTTGCCAGCATATCGGCGGTTTCGTTTTAAGCGCATTCCATACCCCGAACGCTTGCCGAGTGTCTGGCTGCTGAGCAGAAAGACCGCTGCCTTGATGTGGCGGAACCACGGGATTTTTCTGGGTATTGCAGCGGTATATGCCATATTGAGTATCGTATTCGTCAATAGTCTGAGTAGTACAACGGACGCTTCTACGATCAAGGAAACATTGGGCAAAACGTTTGGCACTACTGGCGAAGTCGCAGCCGGGATTGCGGTTTTTTCGTCCCTTATTACATCAGGTTCCGGCGTCAATACGGCGGCGGGAGCGTACCAGTTTGTCATCGTTCTCGTCATGAGCCTGGCGGTCATATGGGCGACGCGACAGGTATTGGCTGGACACAAGGTGCGTTTGCGCGATCCGTTTTATCAGGGGATGTACCCACTCGTACCGTTCATCATGGTGCTTGGTGTGGTGTTTCTCCAAGCCCTGCCATTCGTCATTGGCGGTTGGTTTTTTAGCACGATTATGTCAAACGGCATTGCGGTGTACTTCTGGGAGAAGCTCGTCTTGTTCGGTATACTTTTGGCGCTGACATGGCTGACAGTGTATATGCTGTGCGGGTCACTATTTGCGCTATACATTGTCACAATTCCTGGCATGACCCCGCTGAAGGCGCTGCGCAGTGCGCGGCAGTTAGTGCTGTACCGGCGCGGACAGGTCTTTCGAAAGTTGCTATATCTGCCGGTCGCGCTGGTTTGTCTGGGTGCGGTTGTCATGGTGCCGGTTATTTTGTTTGCGGTGTCAATAGCGCAAGCTACGTTTTTTGTGCTGTCCATACTGGCGCTCATTGCCGCGCACGTTTACTTGTACACCATATATAAAGAATTATTGGCATGAAAAAATTGGATAAAGACGCTGCACGCAAACGCATTGAGCGTCTTCGGGCGCTCATCAACGACTATCGTTACCATTATCACGTGCTCGACGAATCGACGATGAGTGAGGCGGCCGCAGATTCGCTCAAGCACGAGCTGAGCGAATTGGAGGACCAATATCCCGACCTTATTACACCGGACAGTCCGACGCAACGCGTTGCCGGTGAGCCGTTGCCGGGATTTAAGCAAGTTCGTCATACCACGCGCATGATTAGCCTGAATGATGTATTTAGCCGCGAAGAAGTAGAAGCCTGGGTGGAACGGACCGACAAGCTGGCGCCGGGGAATACGCACGAATATTTTACCGACATTAAGATGGATGGATTCGCGTGCGCGCTGGTGTATGAAGACGGCAAGTTTGTTCAGGCGGTGACCCGAGGTGACGGCTTTGTCGGCGAAGACGTAACAGCCAATGTGGCGACGATTGACAGTGTTCCATTTGCGCTGCGAACGTCAGCGGATTACACACAATTTCTCCGTGGCCGAACGGAAATCCGAGGCGAGATTATTATATACAAGAAAGATTTTGAAACGTTAAATAAGGCGCGCGAAGCGAGCGGCTTGCCGTTATTTGCCAATCCACGCAACCTGGCAGCTGGCAGTATTCGCCAGCTGGATCCGAAGCTGGCGGCGGCCCGGCCACTGAGATTCCGCGCTTATGATTTAATTCGCGATGATCCAAGCGAAGTGCCCACGAATATGTTTGTGTACCAGGCGCTCAGGGCACTCGGCGTGGCTGCGAATACACAAGCGCGCGTCTTCACCACAGTCGATGAGATTATGCATTATGTTGATGAATGGGAAGAGAAGCGTCACCACTTGCCGTTCAATACAGACGGTTTAGTCATTAAACTCAATGACCGCAAATTATTTGCGGAGCTTGGCATTGTCGGCAAAGCACCTCGCGCCGCAGTGGCATTCAAATACGCGGCCGAAGAAGCTACGACGGTCGTAAAAGATATCGTGCTCAGCATTGGCCGGACAGGTGCTGCGACGCCCGTGGCGGTTTTTGATCCTGTGGTCGTTGCGGGTACGACAGTGCAGCACGCCAGTCTGCATAATGCCGATGAAATTGCCCGCAAAGATATCCGTGTCGGCGATACGGTTATCATTTTTAAAGCCGGCGATATCATCCCGCAGGTATCGCGAGTATTAACGGAACTTCGGCCGGAGCGCACACATCCATTTGACATGGAAAGCGAACTGCATCGCCAGTATCCGGAGCTGACGTTTGTGCGTCCTGAGGGTGAGGCAGTATATCGGGTGAAGGGCGCAACCGGCAAGCTGCTGCTGAAGCAGGCGCTCATACATTTTGCGTCCAAAGGCGCGCTGGATATTGATACGCTCGGCGAGAAAAATGTTGCCGCGCTGGTTGACGCCGGACTGGTCCATAATTTGGCCGATATTTATACATTGACGAAAGAGCAAGTCCTGGAGCTCGACCGCTTTGCGGATATCTCGGCACAAAAATTAGTCGATGCGATTGGCGAGCGAAAGACGCCTGATCTGCCGCGCTTTATATACGGGTTGGGAATTCGCCACGTTGGTTCGCAGACTGCGATCGATTTGGCAGAAGCGTTTGGTTCGCTTGAGAAATTACAACATGCGACGCTTGATGAATTGCTGGACGTGAATGGTATTGGTGATGTGGTGGCGGAATCAATCTTGGCGTGGTTTGCCGATCCGGATAATCAAAAATTACTGGAAAAATTCGCGGAGCTTGGCGTGCAGCCGCACTACGAATCAAAAGCCAAAGGCCCCTTGCATGGCAAGAATTTTGTTGTTACTGGCACGCTGACGTCTATGGGCCGTGACATTGCCGCGGAACGGATTCGCGCACTTGGCGGCACGTTCCAGGCGAGCATTGGCAAAGACACGACGTACTTGGTTGTCGGCGAAAACGTCGGCTCCAGCAAGCTTGCGAAAGCCAACAAGCTTGGCATCAAACAAATCAACGAAGCAGACTTACTGAAATTACTGGAGCAACCATGAGTGAAATTGTTTTTATTACCGGCAACCAGCACAAGGCTGACTATTTAACGAAGTGGCTGGGAATCCCGATCGAACATCAAAAAGTTGACTTGGAGGAAATACAGTCGCTTGATCTACACGAAGTGGTAGAGGATAAAGCGCGCCGGGCGTACCAAGCTATTGGTAAGACAGTGCTTGTTGAGGATGTGGCGCTGAGCTTTGATGCGTTTGGCAAACTCCCCGGTACCTACGTAAAGTGGTTTATCCAGGAGGTTAGCACTGAAGGCATGTGCCGGATGCTCGATAACCAGCAAACGCGTGCAGCGACGGCAGCTATTTGTTTTTGTTTGTTTGACGGTAAAACGCCATATTTTTTTAGCAGTTCTATGCGCGGTAGCATTGCTGATCATCCGCGCGGCGACAATGGTTTTGGCTGGGATGAAATCTTTGTGAGTGAAGGCATGGACAAGACTCGTGCCGAGCTGGATGATGATACACAAATGCGTACGTCCATGCGCCGCGAAGCCCACGACCAGTTGCGGGAATTCTTGACAAAAACAGAATAATGTTTATGCTTAAAATAGTTCGTGCGCTTCAATCGGGCGCGTGAAACAAAAATTTCCAAAAACAAAATTTCATGCCCGCGCCCATGGGTGGGCGCGCACGAAAAAAGGGCTCCTTCCGGAGCTCTTTTTGAAGATTGACAGGCGGCCTGATGTTTTCGTATGGTAAGGGCATAACAAGAGGGGAATATTATGGCGCGTCAAATTGGAACATTACGGTATCCCGAGTTGGACATACGCCGCCCGGTCTACAACGGCGAAAAAGTTGCCGCAGAGCTAGCCTGGGGATTCAATGGCATGTTGCGTGGCGAGCTTGAAATAAGCGATGGAAGGGTGACGCTTGAGGAGATGCGTACTGACGGGTACCTCGGTGATGTGGTGACGACGTCGTTGATTGGACTTGCCGGGGCAACAGGCCTGGCTGTCAGCAATAACGAGGATGAGCCACGAACCTATATGCCTGCTGTATTTGAACTCAGTTAGGACACTACTATTTATGATAGATACAGCTAGTCGAGACGCTATACGGCATACGCTGCACTGTCTAACCGGGTGCAGTATCGGTGAGATTGTAGGCTCGGCAATCGGACAGCATTTAAATTGGCCGAATATTTTTCAAACTGCTCTCGCGATAGCACTAGCGTTTGTATTCGGTTATAGCTTGACGTTCCGGGGCGCCCGAAAAATGGGTTTGGCGCCGCGCGAAGCAATGAAAACAGCCTTGTCGACCGACACGATTTCTATTGTTTCCATGGAAGTAGTAGACAACACGCTGGAATGGATTATTCCGGGTGCTATGAATGCCGGCGTTATCACCTGGCTATTCTGGTGGAGTAACGCTTTGTCGCTCATCGGCGCATTTCTTATCACCGTTCCCGTCAACCGTTTTGTGATGACCAATTTTCATATTGGCCACATGCACGAGATGCATGAAAAGTCGTAAGCTACTTCAATTTCAAGAAGTAATCTGCTAAAATTTGTCCTGTTCATTGTTGTTTTTCCAAAATTCCAATCCAAGGAGCGTTAGCGACTGAATGGAATTTTGAGAGGAGGCACGGCAGCAAGCTAGGCGGCTGATGAGCATGAAACTTTTTTTCTGCTCGTCGGCCGGCTAGCTTCACTAGCCGATGCCGACGAGGGGCATTAGCGCAGTTGGCTAGCGCGCATCCATGGCATGGATGAGGTCAAGGGTTCGAATCCCTTATGCTCCACCACGTCCGATCAAACTACAATCCCGTCAGATATTTGGTTCCTTGGTTGCCAAATATCTGACGGGATTTCCGATTGATCCTCCTCTTCCGGTTTGCGAATTTCGCAAACCGGCTGAACCACAAGAACTTGTGCTATCATAAAACTAAGCATTAACGGAGGCGATTATGGGCGTGGTACTGGGGATAATACTGTTCATCCTGTTTATTATTATCGTAAATGGCATTCGGGTGATTAATCAGTATGAGCGCGGCGTTATTTTCCGCCTTGGCCGCGTGCAAAAAGACGTCAAGCAGCCAGGCCTCCGGCTGATTATTCCGGTAGTGGATCAAATGCACAAAGTCAGCATGCAGATTGTGACGCTGCCGGTTGACAGCCAGAAGATCATTACCAGAGATAATGTCTCAATCGACGTTTCAGCGGTTGCATACTATCAAGTGGTTGACCCGGTGAAGTCGGTGGTCGAAATCCAGAATGTCGTCGCCGCCATCTACCAGATTGCCCAGACGACGGTCCGCAACATTGTCGGGCAAAGTACGCTCGATGAAGTCTTAAGCGAAACAACGGCGATCAACGAGAAGATTAAGATCGTGCTTGAGGCGGCAACTGAAAAATGGGGCGTACTGGTCAGCACGGTTGAAGTAAAGGATATCCAGCTGCCGGACACGATGCAGCGGGCGATGGCTAAGCAGGCCGAGGCCGAGCGTGAAAAACGCGCAAAAGTTATTGCCGCGGAAGGCGAGCAGCTGAGCGCCGCGAAGCTTGGTGAAGCAGCTGACATTATCGCTGCGCATCCTATCGCACTGCAGCTTCGCAACCTCCAGGTCCTGAACGACATTGCGACTGAAAAGAACAGTACCATTATCTTCCCGGCGCAGTTTATGGATACGATCCGAAGCGTGCGTGAGTTCATTAGCAAAGAAAAGTAAATAATCGATAATGTTTTTGAAACGTGCAGATCCCTATCTGAATCATGATCCCGTGTCAAACGCGCGGTTAAACTCTTTACGCGCCGCGGTGCTAGGTGCCAACGACGGTATTGTTTCCGTGTCGAGCATTATCCTCGGCGTGGCAGGTGCTACCGATAGCCGGACGGCGATTTTCGCCGCCGGGATCGCCGGATTGATCGCCGGCGCGTTGTCGATGGCGGTTGGCGAATTCGTGTCGGTCAGCAGCCAGCGCGACACCGAGCGTGCGTATATCGGCGTCGAAAAATACCGGCTGGAGCATCATCCTGAGGAAGAATTTGAAGAACTTGCTGCAACATTTGAGGCGAAAGGCCTATCAGCAAAAACAGCACACCAAGTGGCACGTGAATTGACCGACCACGATGCGGTACGCGCGCACCTGGATGCCGAGTTCAACATTAATGAAGAAGATTTGAGCAGCCCGGTCAGCGCGGCAATTGCATCGTTTTCCGCTTTCACGCTTGGCGGTATCATTCCACTGGCGACCGTTGTTACGGTCAACCATGCGGCACGGCTGGCTGCCACATTTGTGGCCGTGCTTATCGCACTCGTGATTACCGGCTACTTGAGCGCGACGGTTGGTCGCGCACCCCGGCCGCGTGCTATTGCTCGCGTAGTCTTAGGCGGTGCGGCTGCCATGCTGATCACGTATGCGGTTGGCCATTTCTTTGGCC